>JBCBVN010000008.1:0-31299 GCA_039817625.1 Bacteroidota bacterium | reverse complement strand
TGGTCGATATGACTGAAACACTCCAAGAACTTCAGAATCGCATCAAGCAAACGCGCAAAGAGATATACAGCAACCTGACGGGCTGGCAGCGCGTTCAGTTATCTCGCCACCCGGAGCGGCCATACACCCTCTACTACATCGAACAGATGTGCCGAAAATTTGTAGAGCTGCACGGCGATCGCAACTTCGGAGACGACAAAGCTATTGTCGGAGGTATTGGCAAAATGGATGGTCAGACCGTGGTGTTTGTAGGCCATCAAAAGGGGGTAAATACCAAGATGCGCCAATATCGAAACTTTGGTATGGCCAACCCAGAGGGCTATCGCAAAGCCCTGCGACTCATGAAAATGGCCGAGCGGTTCAACTATCCGGTCGTTTGCCTGATCGACACACCCGGTGCTTATCCCGGACTCGAAGCCGAGGAGCGGGGACAGGCCGAAGCCATCGCACGCAACCTGATCGAAATGGCCCAGCTGCGCGTACCCATTGTCTGTGTAGTTATAGGCGAAGGAGCTAGCGGTGGCGCCATCGGTATCGGTTTGGGTGACCACGTCGCTATGCTGGAAAACACCTGGTATTCGGTGATTTCACCCGAGAGCTGCTCCAGTATTCTTTGGCGTTCCTGGGACTACAAAGAGCAAGCCGCCGAAGCCCTACAACTCACTGCCGAGCACATGCTCAATTTTGGCATCATCGATGAGATCGTCAAGGAACCTACAGGTGGGGCACACAATGCGCCCGAGGATATGGCCAAGCGCCTCAAACGACATATCAAGAAGGCCATTGCTGCTTTTCAGGATATGGATCCCGATGAGCGCATTAATAAGCGATTGGAAAAATACGCCGCTATCGGTCGCTACCAGAATGCTGAGGATATCCAGCCAGAAGCGACAGCCTAACGAATTAATCCAGCTACTATCGGAGTCGGTTGGACTTCCGAAGCAGCTGACCTATCTTTACCTGCTACACAACCTATAATCCCGAGAGCTACCTATTTGAGAATTTTCTACACGACCAATCTCTGGCTTTCAAGCCAGCGACAAAGAACTTACTGAATATGAGTTGGTTCACTTCCATTAGGCAGTGGCAGTTCAGGCGTGAACTCGAACGCGAGTTGAGCCAGGCAAAAGCCCACCGCTCCAAAGCACACAATCTGCTTACCGCCAAGCGACTTTGTGTGTTATTTCCTGCAGATTCTTCAGAGGATCGTCGCAGCCTGGATCGATTCCGGCAAAGACGTCGTGAAGAAGGACTGAGCACGGAGCTTTTTGGCTTCATCGATGCTAAAGACCTGCCTACGCATAGTTCTATGAAGCTCTTTGGACGAGCAGATCTAAACTGGTCTGGTTCTCCAAAAGCTGATTTCTGCAAACTATGGACACAGAAGAGATGCGATGTTTTGCTCGTATTGGGTTCTCCCGACCATCAACTATTCAATTTCCTCACCCACCTCAAACAAGCTGAGTTGCGCGTAGGCCCATATAGCGAGCATGCACAAAATCCATTTGATGTGCTCTTTGCTCCGGGATCGACTCCAGATCTAAACGCTCAGATCAAGCGCGCTACCGACATCTTCCAAATAGCCAATGCCCCCATCCCCGCTGCCGTTTAGTGGAACCGGCGTAGCCCTAATCACGCCCTTTGACCAGCATGGCCAAATAGACTTCGAAAGCCTGAATCGCTGTATAGATCACGTTATACAAGGCGGTATAGACTACATTGTTTCTCTCGGTACTACGGGTGAAGCCGTAACCCTGTCTACAGCCGAGTGCATCCAGGTATTAGAGCATACCAAAAACCAAGTAGCTAACCGTGTTCCGCTAGTTGCGGGCTGCTTTGGCGACAACCATACCGCCAGGCTGCTGGAGAAAGTAAGAGACTGGCCGTTGGATGGATTTGCTGCCATTATGTCGAGTAGCCCATCCTACAACAAGCCCAGCCAGGAGGGCCTCTATCAGCACTTTCGGAAATTGTCTGATGCAAGCCCACTTCCCATTATTGTATACAACGTACCATCGCGAACAGGGGGCAATGTTTTGCCAGAGACCATATTGAGACTGGCCGAAGAGGACAAGAAAATTGTGGCTATTAAAGAGGCTAGTGGCACGCTAGATCAAGCCACAGAAATTCTTCGGCACAGGCCGGACCATTTGGCGGTACTGAGCGGAGATGATCCCTTGACGCTACCCATGATTTCCATCGGTGGGCACGGCAGCATTAGTGTTCTGGCGAACGCTTTGCCAAAGATGTGGTCAGATATGGTCAGCGCGGCACGCCATCAAGATTTTACTACAGCTCGGGAGATACACCTGAGCCTTTGGCCACTACACGGGCCGCTGTATGCAGATGGCAATCCTTCGGGCATTAAGGCGCTCACGGCACATCTGGGTTTGGGGAGAGAATCTTTTAGACTTCCGCTGGTCGGAATCTCTGACTCGGTACGCCGAGATTTATTTACTGCTTTTGAAAAAATATCCAGATAAGTATTCATCCGCTATATGGGCAGATGCGTTGACTTAACACAACATTTACTATGCAATACGACCTCGTAATTATCGGATCGGGCCCTGGGGGCTATGTCGCAGCTATTCGCGCTGGACAGTTGGGTATGAAGACAGCCATTATCGAACGCTACAATAGCCTGGGCGGTACCTGCTTAAATGTGGGCTGTATTCCCAGTAAGGCTCTGTTGGATAGTTCAGAGCATTTTCACAATGCTCACCATGGCTTTAAAGAGCATGGGATCGATTTAGAGAATCTCGAACTGAATATGCCCCAAATGATCAAGCGCAAGCGAGAGGTGGTTGATGTCACCGTAAAAGGGGTCGAGTTTCTGATGAAGAAAAATAAAGTCGATGTGTACTACGGCCACGGTACGCTAACTGGGCCACATACCATCGAGGTAGACTTGAACGAAGGTGATAAGGCACAGCTTGAGACCAAGCACGTAATTATAGCTACAGGCTCTAAGCCCATCACACCCGAGATGTTCAATTACGACAAGAAGCGGGTCATCACCAGTACAGAAGCTCTGGAAATTACCAAATTGCCTAAGCGAATGGTCGTGATCGGCGGTGGCGTGATCGCCCTAGAGCTGGGTAGTGTATACGCCAGATTAGGAACCGAAGTCGAGGTCGTAGAATTCCAGGATCGCATTATTCCTGGTATGGACAAAGACTGTAGCAAAGAGCTGATGCGGTCGCTCAAGAAGCTGGGTGTCAAATTTCATCTCAAGCATAAAGTGACTGGTGTCAAAGCGACGAGTCGCTCGGCCACAGTTACTGTAGAGCCTCGTGACGGCGGTGATTCTTTCGAACTCAAAGGAGACTACTGTCTGATCGCTATAGGTCGCAGGCCTTATACCGATAAGCTTGGCCTCGATAAGGCTGGAGTAGAACTGGATGATCGCGGCAGGGTCGTGGTCGATGATCATTTGCGCACCAGCCAAGCTCATATCTATGCTATTGGCGACGTCATCAAAGGAGCTATGCTCGCTCACAAGGCTGAGGAAGAGGGCATCTTCGTCGTGGAAACCATTGCGGGCCAAAAACCACATGTGGATTACAACCTGATTCCTGGTGTCGTCTACACCTGGCCCGAAGTGGCTGGCGTCGGCCAAACAGAAGAACAACTCAAAGAAGCGGGTCGCGCTTACAAGTCGGGTAAATTCCCGTACAAAGCCTTAGGTCGTGCACGCGCCAGTACCGACACCGATGGTATGGTCAAGGTGCTTAGTGATGCAGAGACAGACGAGATTCTAGGTGTTCATATGGTTGGAGCACGCGCTGCAGACATGATTGCCGAGGCTGTGGCACTAATGGAGTTCAGGGCCAGTGCAGAAGATGCAGCACGCATGAGTCATGCTCATCCCACCTATACCGAAGCCTTTAAGGAAGCTGCTCTGGCCGCTACGGGCAACCGGGCACTACATATGTAGAACTATGGCCGCTTCAGCAAGCTTACCCTACTTTGCTCAACCTTCCGTAGCTCTAAGTATGGAAGAAAAGCAGCAAGCCTATCAGCAGGCGACTACAGAGATTGCAGCGATTCTCGCAGGCGAAAGTGACCCTATGGTCAAGATGGTTACCATCAACTGTTTGCTAAAAACGCATTTGCCTTACTATTTCTGGGTTGGTTTCTATCTGGTTAAAGATGGCCGATTGGTTGTTGGTCCCTATCAGGGTACACTCGGTTGTCTGACCATCGAGTTCAGTCGCGGGGTATGCGGCAAAGCTGCCAGAACTGGCCAGACACAGATTGTAGACGATGTTCACCAGCTCCAGCAGGGCACCGAGCATATCGCCTGTGATCCCAATAGCCGATCCGAAATTGTCGTGCCTGTCTTCAATGCCAGCGACGAGTTAATTGCGGTTTTCGATGTGGATAGTACGCTACCTGGCTCCTTTGATGAGGTGGATCAACAAGCCCTGGAAGCTTTGATGAAATCGAATTTTAATTAATCGGTGGCTATACTGCCACCGATTAATTAAACATCCACCCATGTGCGGCCGATATTCCATAGTTATCGATGAAGACAAACTGCGCAAGCAGTTTGGAGAATCCCTGCAATTGCCATTTGGGCAGGAGTCTTTACCGACGAATTATAATGTAGCACCTACTCAGGATGGATTGGTGCTCACCGATGCAGAGCCCAACCGATTGTCTTTATTTCGCTGGGGCTTGGTGCCTTTTTGGGCCAAGGATTTAAAGATTGGATCGCGCATGATCAATGCACGTAGTGAAGGTATTGTCGACAAGCCCGCCTTCCGGCAGGCCATTCGGAAGCGAAGGTGCCTGGTGATTGCCGATAGTTTCTACGAATGGAAGCGTCTTGGCAAAGACAAGCAACCCTACCGCATACTGCCTGCTGATGATAGCTTACTGATTATGGCGGGTATATGGGAAGTGTGGCGAGGTGTCAGCAAGCAAGATGACCCTGTGTACACATATTCGGTCATTACCGGGGCACCAAACCTGGAGATGCAGTCACTACATGATAGAATGCCCATTTTATTACAGGACGAGAAGAGTCAGTCTGCCTGGCTGAGTGAAGAGGCCGACCTGCCTATGGTACAAAACCTACTACAAACCCCTCCCGATGGAATACTCAGGGCTTATCCGGTATCAAAGGCGGTAGGCAATGTGCGTAATAATGGTCCGGAGCTACACGAGTCTATGACTTTACTCTGACAATCGTGATAATTTGTTTACAATTTCGATGCAACTTTATCTTCATCGATCTCGTATCTAATGCATCGAAGATTGAACACCACCCGTAAACCGAGACTCATCAAATCATGGCAGATAACTCACCGCTCTGGTTCCTGGAGAACATTGACTTGCAGCACCTTTTTTGCCCACGCAAAACTGGCAGGTTAGACGACAAGCCACATCTCGATTTTGAGGCCAATACCTATGTCTATCTGCCCGATGAACCTGCAGAGCATATTTTCCTGATCAATTCAGGACGGGTCAAAATAGGAACCTATGGTGAAGAAGGTCGGGAGATCACAAAGGCTATACTCGGCCCTGGAGAAGTCTTTGGAGAGATGGCCTTGATTGGACAAGAGGAACGCCGCGATTTTGCATTTGCAGTGGAAGATCTCAGCCTCTGTACGCTAGATCGGAGCGATTTGACTACAATGATGCGGGAGCGCTCGGAGCTGCAATTGTTCTTTATGAAACTCATTGGCAATCGTACCTTGAGATTAGAGCGCCGCCTGGAAAATCTGGTCTTCAAGAGTAGTCGAACACGAATCGTCGAATTTCTGCATGAGCTGGCTGCCAACAAAGGGCGCGAGGTTGGCTTTGAGCGCGAGGTGCGACAAATGCTCACTCACAAAGAGATTGCCGATTTAACAGCTACCAGCCGTCAGACGGTTAATGCAGTCATGAATGATTTAAGGCGGAAAAACATCATCTCCTTCAATCGAAGAAGGATGTTGGTGAGGGACTTAGAAGCCCTCAACGCTGAGGTATAGAGCGTTAAAAACGCTCCTTCATAGCTCGGTCAAGGGCTCGCTTATTTTCTCGATTCTTAATGGATTCGCGCTTGTCGTAGACCTTCTTGCCCTGAGCAAGGGCGATATCTACTTTAGCAAATCCACGCTCGTTGAGATAGAGCTGAAAGGGCACAATGGTTAGTCCCTTTTCCTTGACTTTCTTTTCCAGCCTCCGCAGCTCAAATCGCTTGAGCAGTAGTTTGCGCTCGCGCCGCTCCTCGTGATTGAATTGATTGCCATGCTTGTATTCTGCAATAAACATGGATCGCAAAAACAACTCTCCTTCGCGAAAGACGCAGTAAGCATCACTTAAATTGACATTACCAGCTCGAATGCTTTTAATTTCCGTACCCGTAAGCATAACGCCAGCTGTGTAGGTGTCTACAAAGTGGTACTCAAATCTGGCGCGGCGGTTTTCGATCAATATTTTTGGCTTGTCAGCCATATAGATTACTTGTGAGCTTTATGAGGTAATATCTAGTGTAACGCAAGTATGGCAAACAAAGGTTGCAATTGGTTAGGCAATTGAAAGTTTAATTTCTTGCCTTAAGCGCATAAATAGCAAAAGAACCCAGCCAGTGTCCTCCTTCATAGCTATCTCCGATCAGGTTGGGCAAGGAATAGGCGATGTGCGTATCGGCAATATCGCGCAGATGATCATAACGTGGGTACTGCTCAGCCAGCCCGTAAAGGACCCATGCCCGGCTGAAATTGAGTCCATCCAGGTGAACGAGTTTGCCATCAGTTCTGTCACCTACTAGCCCTATTGCCAGCGTGAATTCTGAATCAATCAATTCAGGCAAAAAATTGGCTAGCCAGGAGTGAAAGTCGGCCTCGGGCAAGACGCGGCGCATAATGTCTACCTCTTCGAGTATGGGCGATAAAAAGTCGTAGCCGCTGGGCTCGAAGTCAAAACTCGCTCCGCGGTCTTCCAGAAAGAATTCTTTGGACCTGGCGGAGATCAACTCTTTTAGCTGAGTATGTCCGGTAGCGAGGGCGTAATCATAGGCAAAAGCGAGGCCAAAGCCTGTATTCGGATGTTCGCCCGTGCGAATGGGGTAGACCAACTTGGGCAAATACTCTATATACCTAGATACGATCAGGTCGGCTAAGGGCTGAAGGTTGGCGGCTAACTCTGGCCCGAGTGGGTCGTCCCATTCGAGCAAGGCCCGTTGCAACTCCAATAGCCAGGCCCAGCCGTAGGTCCGCTCGTAGCTACCATTGAGTGGGCCTTCAAAGTACTCGACTTCGGCGGCTATGTGCTCAGCTGTGAGACGTCGACTCAGTAATTTCTTCGCTTCTTCGGCGCGACCTATATCCGGATACATCGACAGTAGACTCACCAGAGACCAGTGTCCGTGTACGGCCGAGTGCCAATCGAAGCAGCCATAAAATGCCGGGTGGAGTTGGGAGGGTTCACCTAGATCTTCGACACTGCCTATCGTCTGCCCCAGCTTGTTGGGATATTCTTGCTCAATGCAGGCTAAAGGAAGCTCAGCAAGATTATTGGCTGCCTGAAGATCGAGAGTTAGCGGAGTGGAGTCAATAGACGGATCGAAGGGTTCAGGTTCTTCCATGCTCTGACCTGCATCTGAATCGCTAGAGTCGTTTACAGAACTTTCTTCCTCTGAGGCGCAGCCGATAGCGAGGAGCAGGGGAAGGAGCAATAGGTATTTCATAGTATTAGATATTTAGGATGATGTTTTGGGCCAGACTCCAAGAGTTGGGCCCAAAACATCAAATCCATTATCTATCGCGCTCGATGATCTCAATTTCCATCTCTTCTACTTCAACCCGGTTTAGGCTACCCATCAGAAAATCGGTCATTTTCTGGTAGAGGTGCAAGCGCGTCGGACCGCCGTATATGCCGTGGTTGCGGTTGGGATAGAAGTAGGTGTCAAATTGCTTATTGGCCATGATGAGTGCGTTGGCCATTTCTGCTGTATGCTGAAAGTGGACATTGTCGTCGCCCATGCCGTGTACCAATAGGTAGTCGCCTTCGAGGCGGTCGGCGAAATAGATTGGCGAGTTGTCGCGGTAGCCCGACTCGTTCTCCTCCAGGGTGCGCATATAGCGCTCGGTATAGATGGTATCGTACCATTTCCAGCTGGTAACCGGGGCCACGGCGATGGCTGCCTTGAATACGTCATTGCCCTTCAGGATGCACAAGCTGCTCATGTACCCCCCGTAGCTCCAGCCGAAGATGCCGATGCGTTCTGCATCTACAAAAGGCAGAGTACCTAAATACTGGGCTGCTTCAATCTGGTCTTGGGTCTCGTATTTGCCCAGCTCCAGATAGGTCATTTTCTTGAATTCCTCTCCTCTGGCGCCGGTTCCTCTATTGTCGACACAGACCACAACAAATCCCTGCTGGGCCAGCATCTGAAACCACCAGTAGTTCTGGCCACGCCAGTTGTCGCGCACCTGCTGACTCCCCGGGCCTCCATAGACAAACATGAGTACCGGATGCTTGCGGCCGTCGCCCATAAGCGAAGGCTTGATCATGTAGCCATTCAGCTCCACGTCCTCGCTGGTGGTGAAGTCAAAGAACTCTACAGGCTGCACTTCTTCCAGCTGCATCCGATCGGTTAATGCTGCATTGTTGACAATGACGCGTACGACTTCACCTTCGCGATTACGGACGGTGACGGACTCGGGCTGATTGATGGTTGAGTGGCGGTGCACAAAGAAATCGTAGGTGTCACTAAAGCTGGCCGTATTTGTACCGGCATCATTGGCCAATGGCCTTGGATTGTCTCTTCCACCTAAGCTCTTGGTATAGACCTCGCGCTGCATAGGGTCGCGCATAGCCGCCTGGAAATAAATTTGGCCACTGGCCTCGTCTACCCCGTAGAAGTCGGTCACGTCCCAATCGCCATTGGTGAGTTGGGTCATACTTCCATCGCTCATTTGGCCCATGTATACGTGATTGAAGCCACTTTTTTCGCTCGTCCAGATGAAGCGTTCGCCATCCTCGAGGAAGGTCAGGTTGTCGTGAATGTCTACATACCACTGACTCTGTTCTTGCAGCAGGCTGCGGGGCTCACCCTCGCTACTTAGATCGTACAACAGCAACTCCAGCTCGCTCTGGTGGCGATTCATACGGAATACGACCAGCTCATTGTCTTCAGTAGTCCACTTGATTCGTGGAATGTAGTGCCACTTATCGTCGGGGCTATCGTTCACACTAATTAGCTCCTGACTTTGACCCGTTAGCAGATCGAATACGTGTATGCTCACCCGGCTGTTGGCTTCACCCACTTTTGGGTATTTGAAGGTTACGTACTCTGGGTAGAGGTTGTCGCGATAGTTGGCAAAAGTAAACTCGGGCACTTCGCGCTCATCGAAGCGATAGTAGGCGATATAGCGCCCATTGGGCGACCAGAAAAAGCCTCGGTCATCACCGAATTCTTCCTCATATACCCAATCGCTGGCACCGTTGATGATGGCGTTGGTCTCACCATCGGTCGTAATGGCCCTGGCTTCGCCCTCGGCCGTGGATCTGACGAAGATGTTATTGTCTTGTACATAGGCAACGTAGTCGGCATTTGGGCTAAGTGTGGCCAAGCGGTGCTTGCCTTCTGGTTGCACAGGAGTAAGGGTCTCGCTCTCAAAATCATAGACGAAGTAATACCCCCGGCTCGAATGCCGATAGATCGACTCATTATCGGTACTGATGATGAGCTGTTGCTCATCTCCACTGAAGCTGTAGTTCTCGATGCGGCCGCTCCAGCCATCGGCATTGATGGCATCTCCACGCAGCAAAGTACCTGTTCGATTGCCTGTGGTGATATCATATTCCACAATCTGGTTGCGCTCAAGGCGCGTGTAGGTTCGCCCGTCCTGCCGGAAGTTGAATCCAGCAACAGATTCAGGCCAGAATTCGTAATTGCCCCAGATTTCCTCCAGGGTGATCTGGGCAGATAGGGTTAGGGAGGTGATTAGGAAAGATGCGAGTAAGAGAAGGTTCTTCATTTATTTTTAAATATTTGAAGCTATCTGGAAAGTCCAGCGGACTTTCCAGATAACTCATTTTACAGCCCTACAAAAATAGCCATATCTTAAGGATTTGCAGCTATGTCATCATCTGGCTCCTCAAAAAGATACACTGTACCTTCATTCCATGCGCCGCCACCTCCTCATCCTGCATATCGCCAACGAGCAGGTCTCCTTCAATGATCAGGAGTCCTTGGAATGGTCGGAGACCAACTTCCCGAGGGAGGCTGTGACATTTCGCACCTATGAACCAATTTACTGGCTGGTAGAAATGCTGAGATACGAAGCCAAAACGGGACTTTTGGAAGTGGAAGTCATCGATTATGAACCGGATGAAGAGGAGCTTATCTCCTACTACCAGCAAGAGATGAAGCGGCCGGTGAAAGCACTTGCTTTCTCGCCCCTGAATGAGGAAGAGTTGCGGACCCAGTTGAGTTATTTTGATCCAGCTGGCCTGGCGGAGATTTTAGAATTTACAGAAGAGGAAATCAGCGAGACTGGTTTTTCCCTCGAACTCACTCAGGAAGTGGATTATAGCCCTCAGCCCGAAGAGCGACAAATCACTTTTATAGTTCCCTTCGAAGACCTGGAATTTGGATTGGGCGAAGTGCGCGGCCAAACGGTTATCGATCCATTTCTAGAGGCGGTCACATTTGCGGTGGCGAACGATTATCTCATACCAGAGTTTGAGCACATCAAAGGCTACTTCGTCAAGCTACTAAAGCGGAAGTCGGCTGAAGTGCAGGCCAGCCTGACCATAGACGGGGAGACACTAGAGTTGAGCCATGCCCGATCTTCTCAGATTGCCGCGATCAATCAAGAAATGTTGCAGCTGGCCAGGCGCCGACGACTTCGCGAAATACTCAAACCCACTTACGAGCCGGACATCGATAAAGCACTATTTACGCCAGATGATTTCTTCGGCAACGTATCTAGTGAAGACATGGGCAGCAAGCTCACGGCCGACGGTGCCGATGCCATTCTACAAGAGCTTTTTGCCATTCGTAAAGTGCGCAACCGCAAGCAGCTGGCCTGGCTGGCGGGTCATTTGCACGACGAGCGAGAGCCCATACGCTATACCTTACAGCCCCAGTTTGGCTTTGTCTTCTTTTGCCAGGGCGAGGAACTGAACCACTTTATCTGGGAGCTGCTCAACTCGCATGCGACCTATATCTGGAGTTTTGATCAGCAGGATAATACACCTACCAACCACTATCGAATGGTCGAGCGGGAGGTAGCCAAAATTGTACAATACGGTCGCATGCTATACCGACGCACTGATCTGGATAGCTTCCTGTTTAGCACAATCAGGCATCCGGGCGCCAATTCGAAACTGGTCGATGGTTTTCCTCGCTGGCGAAATAAGCTACTGGAAATCCTGATCTGATCAGATTACATCTCCCGGCCTACAACAAGCTGTATTTGTCATTTTCGAATACGGCTTCGGCAGGATTTCTCCAGCTGCATTCTTCACAATTTTCCCAGAGATCGTCGGCGGCTTTTGGCCCCCAGCTGCCTGCCGGATAAGTATGTACCGGAATGTTGGGATTGTTCTTCCAGCCTTCGAGTATGCCATCGACAAACTTCCAGGCGGCTACGACACTGTCACCCCTGGCGTATAGCGTGGGATCGCCCTTCATCGCATCAAGCAGCAGGCGCTCGTAAGCTTCGGGTACATCGCCCTGGCTCAAGTCCTGATAGAAGAAGTCCATATCTACATTCTTCACCCGGAAGCCCTCACCCGGCACTTTCATACCAAACTCCAGGGCCATGCCTTCTTTAGGGGTGATGCGAATGATGAGCCGGTTGTCGCAACTCATCGCCTCGTCATCCATTTCGGCAAAGATGCGCTGAGGTGGATTGGTGAAGGTGATGACCACCTCCGTAAGCTTCATGGGCATGTGTTTGCCCGTGCGTATGTAAATGGGCACGCCCGCCCATCGCCAATTGTCTACATGACACTTGATGGCAACATAAGTCTCTGTCTTACTATCCTGGGGAACGCCTTCCTCTTCCAGGTAACCTTTCTGAAGGCCTTCTTCTGTGGTAGCTGCCACGTACTGGCCTCTGATCACGTTTTTAGCGATATCGTCGCCTTCAATGGGTCTTAGTGAGCGGAATAATTTGAGCTTCTCGTCGCGTATCGATTTGGCATCGGCCCTGATGGGTGGCTCCATGGCTATGTGAGCCAGCACTTGCAATAGGTGGTTTTGGACCATATCGCGCAGTGCGCCACTATCGTCATAGTAGCCGCCTCGACTGCCTACACCTACGGTTTCAGCAGCTGTGATCTGAATAGAGTGTATGTAATTCCTATTCCAGAGGGGCTCAAAGAAGCCATTGGCAAATCTGGTGACCAGCAGGTTCTGTACCGTTTCCTTGCCGAGATAGTGGTCTATGCGGTAGATGTCATCTTCGTCGAAATACCCTTGTATACTCTCGTTGAGTTTTTCTGCCGAATCGGTATCATAACCGAAGGGCTTTTCAACAATCAGTCTACTCCATCCATCCTGGCGCTTGTTTAAGCCGACCTGAGCCAGCGCAGCCGGTATTTTGTCGTACAGGCTAGGTGGAGTAGACAGATAAAAAATGTAATTGCCGGGTGTATTGTGCTTCTTGTCGAGCTCGCTCAATCTGGTTTTGACCAGCTTCAGGTCATTCGGGTCTGCATAGTCAGAAATGTCGCAGTAATACAGCATCTGGGCGTACGCGTCGACTTGCTCCTGGGTGGCATTGCTGGTGTCTAGATGCTCGTTGTTGTAGATGAGTCGCTGGCGAAATTCCTCGTCGGTCATATCGGTCCGGCTGGCGCCCAGAAAGGCGAAGTTGTCGGGGAGTAAGCCGAATTTGTACAACTCGAATACGGCTGGTACCAGTTTGCGGGTATTGAGATCGCCCGATGCGCCAAATATGACGAGGATGTGCGGGTCAAGCATAGATGAGGGTGGTTGATGGAGTACTTGCTGATAGGGATGAAAAGATGCCTGACAAAGATAAGGCACAAAGCTCTTCGGTCATCATAGGGATGGCCAGAATAATTGGCCTTAATTTTACAGCAAACCTTCAGCTAATTGCTATGCATAAAATAGGTATCTGCACAGACCACGGCGGCTTCGATATGAAGACTTCACTAAAAAGCTGGCTGGAAGGCCAGGGATACGAGGTGGTCGATTATGGGGCTTATGAAATGGACCCTAAAGATGACTTTCCGGATTTTGTCATTCCGCTAGCGCGTGCTCAGAGTGCCGGTGAAATTGATCGCGGAATCTGCATTTGCGGGAGTGGAGTAGGGGCCTGTATCGCTGCCAACAAGGTCAGGAATGTGCGTGCTTGCATGGTCATGGATACCTATTCGGCAGCTCAAGGTGTGGAGCACGACGATATGAATGTGATCTGTCTCGGTGGCCGGATCATTGGTATTGCACTGGCTCAGGAACTGGTCAAAGCTTTTCTGGGTGCCGAATATGCCGGACTGGAGCGACAGCGTCGTAGGATGGGTAAGGTGGCGGCACTAGAGAAATAATTTCAAAGACCTTCCCCACAGTCCCTCTACGGGGGAGAGGTAATCAGCTATGTTTTACAAGCTCCAACATACAACTCAGGGTTCTGCCGCTCGTGCAGGGGTAATTACTACAGACCACGGCCAGATAGAGACGCCTATTTTTATGCCGGTTGGTACTGCCGGTACCGTCAAGTGCATCCATCAGCATCAGCTGATTGACCCCATACAGGCACAGATCATTTTAGGCAATACGTACCACTTGTACCTGCGGCCGGGTACAGAGATTCTGCAAGAAGCGGGTGGCCTGCACAAATTCATCGGCTGGTCGAGGCCCATGCTCACGGATAGTGGCGGTTACCAGGTGTACAGCCTGGCAGCCAACCGGAAAATAGCGGAAGAAGGGGTGACCTTTCGCTCGCACATAGACGGTAGTTCGCACCTCTTTACACCCGAGCGGAGTCTCGATATACAGCATGAGATCGGAGCTGATATCATCATGGCATTCGATGAGTGCCCGCCCTATCCGTCTACTAGAGAATATACCGAGACCAGCATGGAGCTGACCCACCGCTGGCTAGACCGATGTGTTGACCACCAGCGGAAGTCCAAACCCAAATACGGCCATCGCCAGCATCTCTTCCCAATTGTACAGGGAGGTAGTTTTGATGACCTGCGCCGCAAATCTTGTGAGTACATCGCCGATCAGGATATGCCGGGCAATGCCATTGGTGGTCTGTCTGTGGGAGAGCCTACAGAAGACATGTATCGGATCTCGAAGCTTTGCTGTGAAATTTTGCCTGCGGAGAAGCCCAGGTATCTGATGGGTGTAGGTACGCCTGCCAATTTGTTGGAATGCATAGATCGCGGCATCGATATGTTCGACTGTGTGCTCCCTACGCGCAATGCCCGGCATGGGTTGCTCTACACCGCAGATGGTATCGTTAACATCCGAAACAAAAAATGGGCCAACGATCATTCTTTTTTGGACTACCGCGGGTGGCAGCATTCCCCAAATTCGGATGACATCAGCCCTGCTTTTCCACAGCACACCAAAGCCTACTTACGCCACCTCATTCACACCAAAGAAGCGCTTGGTGCCATGGTGTGCAGCCTCCACAATCTGACCTTTTTTCTGTGGTTGGTCGGCCAGGCCAGAGCGCATATCCTGAATGATACCTTCGCGATCTGGAAAGCAGAAATGGTGCCGATGTTGGAGAGGAGGCTTTAGAGAGGCCATGGACTAATCAGCAACATATTCGTTCATCTTACCAGCTAGAAATAGTAAATCTTCTCTAAGCTCTAAGAGAGCTATGGCCTTGATTGGCTTATTTCTGACATTAATCCGCAAGGCCTCCACTCGATACCCATCTGAGTCTAGAAAGCTTAATCTGCCAGTTACCATATTCTCGTCAGTTGTTGAACCATAGATCTTAATCTTAAACTGACTGATCTCACTGAACTTATAGGAGACAGAACCAGTGAGTCCACGAACTAACCAAAAGAATTTGCGATCTAATGAGATGGAAAAACTACCCTTGGAGGAGGACAGTGCAGTCCTGAAAATTAGATCATTCCCCTTTTTTTCAATACTGAAGTGCTTTGGGCGATAAGATCTATTATTCCCACTCTCATCTGCTTTTTCTGAGATCATGCTGCACACTTTTTCCTCCTCACCCGCTGCAAAGTAACTGTCAACCTTTAGTCCAAGAATATTGGCAATGTCCTTGTGAAATTCAGGAATTTGATCTCTTATTTCCTGACTGGAGTTTATTTCTAGTAGTGGCTTTGGATTGTTGTTGAGAATAAACTTAAACCGGATCAATTCTTCGACAATAATCAAGCGCTTGATTTGCTCGACTTTTATGGTAGTAGTACCATCTAGCCCAGAGTGACGAGTAAGTATAATTCCTTCGTCGCTAAAGATTACCCTATCGTTTAGGTAGTTTCTTCCTCTGGCTGATCTAATGTTATTTATACATTTAATAGGTATTGCTATGCCAAAGAAAACTATAATGGCCTGCTTCAGGCTACTTTCTTGTATAGCAGGGGTATTTATTCCCCAATAAAGCAGGGAAACACACAATAGGATGGTTACGATATTCAGGAAGGCCATCTCAAAATAATTGTTTCGCCCTTCTAACCGGAGATACTCTCCGGTTTTATGATCGCCTATGATCATGAAAAATGATGGAAGAAATCTTAGTAGAAACATGCGGTCTCTTATCTGCCAATGAAGGTAAGCCAGGGTTGGGACATTAGGATGCTCGAGAGAGGTCAAAGCTTCTCTATCCCGATTAGCTATCTAGGCGGGTTTGAGCGTGCTTCGAGCTTCTTAAGCTGCAAGAGTCTGATGGTTAACGCTATTCAACCTTTTCCGGCGATACATTTCTCATGATAAATCCATCCAACTTTCTCCAGTAGGCCTCCCCACCGACAATCCCCAGATCGGCATGCCCTCCACCTTCGACGATGTACAACTCTTTATCTGTTGAGGACAAGTTCTTAAAAATACGGCGGGCATGGGAGATATTTATGCGTTTATCGGCATCGCCATGGGCCACTAAAACGGGAATGTCTATATGCCTGGCTGCTTGCTCGGGCGCTACTTCTTCTGGGGTGAAGTCCGCTATTTTTCCAGCTTTAGCCAGTACCCAGTTGACCATCCATTTCATAGTAAGGCCGTAAGATATGCGCTCGGCATAATCGTTGACGATCTCGGGAAAGTATGCAAAAGTACTTTCGAAGATCGCAAAATCAATGTCCTCTACCTCAGCCGTTGCCTGTATCGAAATAGCCCCACCCATGGAGTTGCCATAGATGCCGAGGGGCAGTTCAGCGGGCTGAGTTTGTCGCATCCACGCTACGATTTGCCCTATGTCCTTTTTCTCTCGATAGCCATAAGTTGCGTACCTGCCGCCGCTACTACCATGTGCCCGCATATCGAAAGCAAAGGTGCTGATGCCCCTGCGGGCATAATATTTCATGAGGTCCTGATAAGCTTCTTTGCAGGAACCCACTCCATGTACGAAGAGTATCTGGCCGATGGGGTTATCAGCGCGGAGTGTAATACCTGACAGGACTATACTATCAGCTCCTTCTAGTTCTATGGCCTCTATAAGCGGATGAGAGGAAGGTGTACAAGACTGCTTCCCAGGTTTTATGACTGCGTAGGGCAATACGTTAGAGAGTAGCAGGTATAGGGCGATCAACCCAATGACCAGCAGTGATATGCCCATTTTAAAGAGTTTTCGCATTTGAAATAAAGGTAATAAGCTCTAAGATCACGTATGCCTACCTTTGTCTGGTGAATCAAGTCGAAGAGTTAGTACAACAAGCTAGTCAAAGTTTTGAGCAAGGGCGCTTTGTGAAGCTGACCCTCTCTAAGCCTCGGACCAAACCTGGCGCAGAGCAGGCTAAAGCCATCTACTTCAGGGCCGTCGAAGTTAAAGGGAAACTCGTTGTGCAACTCACCTACCGCTTCCCGACTCGGGACGAAACGCACAATCATTCCTCGGAGGAAGCCTGGAACATCATCCATGAGCAAGGGAATAATCCTTACTTGCAGCTCGATCTTTTTACGCTGGACGAGCATCTCAGTCTGAGATTCAGTAGAAAAGGGAAGGCGCGGCTTCAACGCGCAAAGTCTCGGCACAAGCAAGCGGTATCGACCGACCACAATCGCAAAAAGCAATACCTGATTTCGCCTAGTCGACCCTATTTAAAGAAGCTTGGTGTTGTAGGTCAGGATGGAAAGGTGTTGGCCAAAGCACGCGACAAATACAAGCAAATCAACAAGTTTGCAGAGATCATCAATATTTTGGTCGCTGAATCAGCCCTGCCTAAAAAACCGCAGGTTGTTGATATGGGCGCGGGAAGTGGATACCTGACTTTTGCGCTCTACGATGTGATGCGTCAGTCTGGGGGCGAGCCAAAAATAACAGGCGTAGAAATCAGACCTGAGCTGGTGGAAAAAGGCAATAAACTCGCTCAAGAGATTGGCTTTGAAGGGCTGAGTTTTGCCGAAGGCTACATTGGTGCCTACGATCTGAAAGCCGTCGACTTGCTTATTGCTTTGCACGCCTGCGATACCGCTACCGACGATGCTATTCACCAGGGTATTGTGGCAGGAGCAGATGCGATTGTTGTCGCACCATGCTGCCATAAGCAAGTCCGCAAATCGATTCGTACCCCTACCAGCTTAAGGCCCATGCTTCGCCACGGCATCCTGCTTGAGCGGCAGAGCGAAATGCTGACCGATACCATTCGGGCACTGGCACTGGAATCAGCGGGTTACCGCACTAAGGTTTTTGAGTTCATTCCACTCGCGCATACCGCCAAAAACGTAATGATTACAGCTCAAAAGGCAGAGCCTCGGCCAGAGGCACTGGAAGAGGCTCATGAGCTCATGAAGCAATTTGGCATAGGCCGGCACTATTTACTCGACCTGCTGGCCAGCTGATGCGTATTGCCATAAATACCCGGTTCCTGCTGCCCCAATACCTGGAGGGTTTGGGCAATTTTACCTGGGAAGTCAGCCGCAGATTGGTAGATAGGCATCCTGAGCACGATTTCCTTTTTTGCTTCGACAGGGCATACGACCCAAAGTATGTAGTGGGCGATCGAACAACAGCTCAAGTAATCTGGCCTCCAGCCCGCAGAGACTTCCTATGGAGAGTGTGGTTTGAATTCAGACTTCCGCAGGTACTTTCATCATGGAGAGCGGATGTATTCCTGTCTCCAGACGGATATTGTTCTTTGCGTAGCCAGGTGCCGACGGTCATGGTCACTCATGATCTGGCATTTTTGCACTATCCCGATCAGGTACCAGCCTGGGCTTTGCGATACTATCGAAAATGGACACCAAAATTTCTGGATCGCGCAGAACACGTAGTTACAGTCAGCGAATTTGTTAAGCAGGATATTCTGAATAGTTATTCGATTGGTGATGACAAGATTTCCGTTTCGTGCAATGGCGTGCGAGAGATTTTTAAGCCCTTGTCTGAAGATGAGATCGAGAAGGTCAGACAACGAAATAGTAATGGCAAGCCTTATTTTTTCTACTTGGGATCCGTGCATCCGCGCAAAAACTTAACTCGGCTTATCAAGGCTTATTCCAGGTTTCGAGCATCTGGTGGGCCTGATTATCCACTTTTGCTTGGAGGGCGTTTGGCCTGGCAATTATCAGAGGTACAGACTGCTCACGAGCAATCTGATTATAGATCTGACATCCAATTTTTGGATTATTTGCCCACACCCGAAGCAGCTCGCTTGTTGGCCGCTTCCCAGGCTTTGGTCTATCCGAGCCTCAGCGAAGGCTTTGGTGTACCCGTCTTAGAAGCGATGCAAGTGGATGTTCCAGTGATTACGAGCAATGTAACCAGCTTGCCGGAGGTAGCAGGAGATGCTGCCATTTTGATCGATCCGACTAGCGAAGAGCAACTCGCCCAGGCACTTCTCCAAATTTCTCAGAATGCAGAACTACGTAACCAGATGATTGAGCGAGGTAGGAAACAGCGACAAATGTTTAGCTGGGAAAAGGCGACGGATGTGGTGGAGGAGGCGATTTTTGCTATTTCAGGGAAAAACTAAAATTTGCTTACTTGTAAATTTACAAGTAAACGAATTTGCAAATTCACGGCTATGAAAATCCTCACCATCCTCTTCCTACTTTCCACCAGCCTTCAAGCACAGACACTTGTACTTGAGGAGGCTTTCCTCGCCAAGCTCGATAATATGCAAATGGAGCTCGTAGCACCACTGGATGGCGATTTTAAGGTTCGGCCAAGCACCAACCTCAGGATTTTGAATATAAACCAGACACTTTGGTCTCGGTCTGATAAGCTGGAGATACGCATAGGCTTGCACAGTCCTGAAGAACTAGGTAATCTGCTCGAACTACCAGACATGGCTGCTCGTCAGCTGGTGATGGATTTGGCCAGTAATGAAGAATTGGCACCACCTATATCTGTACATCGATTTGGCGATGAGGAGATGAAAGTTTTTCAGGCAGACTGGGCGCGCCAATATACCTTTCAGCCCAAGCAGAGTCAGCTTCCGTTCAACACCGTGCAATTGACGGCTCTGTTTAAGCGTGGGAGGGGCATGGCCTATCTGCTGTTGCTCTTCAATAAAGCACCAGAAACGCTCGATAGCCGTCAGCAGATGCTCCGTTTTAAGGAGGAATAATCGCATTTAAGCGAAATTGGATAATGCACTCAAGGCGAAGTGGTCTGTGACGCCATCTTGAGTATATACTCGCTTTCGAAGTGGTTATTTTCCCCAGCCACTTCGTGAGCGGCATGTTAAATTTATACATCTGATTTTGATACATCAAAATCAGATGTATATTGTGGCATGTTTTCAAAAGAACTAGTCAAGGGTACCTTGCGTATTGTGGTCTTGCGCTTGCTGGAGCGAGAAGGGCGGATGTATGGCTACCAGATGAATAAGCGCGCCAAAGAATTGACCGATGGAAATTACCAACTCAGTGAAGGCGCACTTTACCCATTGCTTCAAAAAATGGTCCAGCAAGGTTTAGTCACGACGGAAACGGAGGAAGTAAACGGACGATCGCGGAGGTATTATCTCATTACGGAAAAAGGTCTGGAGGCAGCCAGGCAGAAGCGGGCTGAGTTTGAGCAATTCACTTTTACCATGCGTCGATTACTAGACCTGCAAACTAAATGATATGGCCCTATTGAAGACACAACAAATAGATCGGGTTGTCGCATACCTGGATCAACACAGATTAGGCGTCGAGTTCAGAGATGAGTTGGTCGACCAAATCTGCTGTGAGCTGGAAGAAGCTGTAGGTCGTGGTCAGGCTTTTGAGGAAGCCTGGCTAGATATTCAAAATCGCTGGCCAGCATCAAACATCAAGAAGCTCAATAACTCCATTCAATTCATAAAAATCAGACCAATGCTCATCAAACTAACAGCCGTAGTTGCACTACTTGCCAGCCTAACCTGGCTATTGCCCAAGCTTGCAGAAGAGGCAGTAGCCACAGCAGACATGGAAAGACTCGAATCTACGGAAGTCCATTCCAATGAAACAATCGATGAGATTCAAGTGGCCATCCAGAGCGAAGTAAAGCATCAGGAGACAGATCAAATGGATGAAAATCTGAGTGAGCTTCGCGAGCAACGGATGAATGAAATGCGGTTTATGCATGCGGTCAGACAAGATATGCTCAAGCCACGCGTAAGCCCGCTGAAGAATGTAGCCTTAGTCGATGCCAGGTCTGGCTTCGGCATGCGCAAGCATCCGATCAGTGGTGAACTTCGCATGCACAATGGAATTGATCTTATAGCCCCTCTCGGAACACCGGTCTACGCTACTGCCGATGGAGTGGTTGTTTTTGCCGGTCCCAATGGAGATAACGGCATACAAGTACGTATCAATCATGCCGGTGGCTACACGACGGTCTACAATCACTTAGATAGCCATGAAGACCTGGTTGTTGGCCAGCCTGTTTTCGTAGGGGCACATATTGCCCGTGTAGGGAGCACCGGATTATCTACCGGCCCTCATCTGCACTATGAAATACGCAAAAACGATGAGGCTATAAACCCCTGCTAGATTTACCGCACAACAGGCAGAGAAATCCTGGAGCGATACTCGCGCGAGAAGTGAACCGTATTGGTTGCAATCTGGCCTTCGCTTTCGTCGTAGTTGTTGCCGCCGGTATTCAGGTTGCGCGTAAATCTTGGGAAATTACTGCTCGAAATTTCGATGCGAATCCGGTGTCCGGGAGCAAAGTAATTGCTCGTTGACATGGGGGTGAAATCTATCTGGTAGACTTCGCCATCTTCCATAAAGACCTCTTCTTCGTAACCTTCCCGATAGCGAGCTCGCTGAATGGTTTCATCTAGATTGTAGGCGCTACCGTCAGGGTGTACATCGATCAACTTAATGGTAAAGTCAGTATCTGGTGCGTCGCTACTGACGTAGATGGTCGACTCGATAAAACCGCTCACTTCTATACCTTCCTGAAGAGGCTCTGTAGTGTAGACTAGAATATCATTTCTGGTCTCCATGATGCGTTGATCGAATGAACCACCCTGGATGGCATCGCCTGTACAGCAAACGTTGCCGCCATAGCTAGGGACGGGGTTCATCGGATCGTACACAAAGGTATCTGTGTTCTCCCGAGAAGGTTTCTGCGTACTCAAGCGCCCATTGCCATACATGGTGTTTGCACTGCCCAGACTTTCCAGGTAGTAGGTGACGGTATCCGTATTTGCGGGTGGCCAGCTTTCAGCTTCCTGCCACTCATTGCTACCCATAGTGTAGTACTGTATGCGCGGTGGACTGGCTCCTTCTACCTCTGGTTTGAGGTGCTTGTCAAAGAAGGCATAGATCTGCTCTTCATAATTGAGTCGAGCGTCTCCCACATTCAGGTCACCGACCATGGTGTTTTCCGTAGCTCGGGTATATCGGCAGTGCAGGGTGGGGGCTACAACCAAATATTGATTGTCTCTCACCTCGGGAGCTGCATTTTCCCTTACGTGATTGAATAAGGCGAGGTTGGGGCTACTACTCACATCAAACCAGCTCACAAACCAAAAACCCGGGACTTGTATCTCCATATCGTCGTGGTAAAGACCACCTTCGTACCAAGCGGGATCATTCGGCTTTCGGGTGATCATTTCCTCGTATATACCAACAGGACCGTTGGCGGCCTCTATGATGTCTTCTACCGGCAGGTGTGCCAGCCCTTCCTTCCAGCTTACGCGCGGATACTCAGGAGACATATCGTAAAATCGCTGAAGACGGAGCAGGTCTTCCCGGGCGATACCCTCGGGCAGCCTGGGCGCCATAGGGTCGTGCTGTACACTATATAACCAGGAGGTAAACAACATCTGCTGGGCACCACCTCGGTACCAGTTGCCCTGCTCATAATAATCGCCAACCCGACCTACACCTGCACCGAATCCCTGGGGTACGATGGCCTTCAGTGCAGGGTGTCCCATACTGGCAGCAGCCATTTGCCATTCAGCGGTGCTCGAGCAGCCCAGCAGGCCTATATGTCCGTTGCTCCACTCTTGCTCGGCCATCCAGGTAAAGGCATCATAGGCATCGGTCAGAGGTACGCCCAGGATGTCCCATTCGCCTTCGCTGAAGTAGCGACCCCGCTCATTCTGAACCACATAAGCATATCCGTGCTGCACCGCTGTCATAGCGCGTTCGTATACGCGCATGCGCTCTTCGCCATCTCCCCAGCCGTTGAAGTTGTATGGGGTACGGGAAAAGATAACAGGAACCGGTTCATCTGTCTTTGGCCGGTATACGTCGGTAGCCAGTCTGATGCCATCGCGCATAGGCACCATATGCTTTTGTTCGATATGGGCAATGGCTTCCAGCCGTTCGCGGGCAGATTGAGCGCATATATTGGCTGCGCAGCTGCACAGTAGGAGTAGAATGATGTATCGCATGCTGTAAGCTAGGAATTTTTTTGAGATGAGAAATGAAACGATAAGAAGGCTGTCCTTGTCCACTATCCAGCAGCATCCATACAATACACCTGATAGCCTTCTTCTACTTCGGCAAAGAAGTAACCCACCATACTCTCTGTGGTGCTGAAATCCTCCTCTTCCATAAACGTATAGTAGGTGTATAACAGATAGTGTTCGGCATCATCAGCCAATTCCAAATCGGGACTACACCTTCTGGATCGAGCATCCTGAATCGGCATCAGTACGTATTCTATAGTTGTGTATTCGCTGCTGTTTTTTTTCTGTGCGTATTCCCACAGGATCATTTTGGCAGATATATTATCATCTTCACGATAGATCGTGGAGGCGATATAATCGGAATCTTCCATAAAGGCTGCCCGAAGCCAGTCTGTGAGAAACAGGCGAAACTTTGTAGATATGTTGCCTCTAATATCTAAATCACTGATGCGCAGAGGCTCGACCATGTCCTCAAGATCAGTAAAGGCGGTATCTGTGCGGGTAGCTTCCACAGCAAGAATTAGCTGGGCATTAGCCCGATCTGTTTCGCTTAAACGATCGTCGACATGATCAGACCTAGGCTCGAAGCCTGCCCGCGCGAAGTACTTCTCCCAATAGGGGTTCTTAAAACGATAACCATGACGAGCATAGATCTCATTGCGCATAATGGGCAATACCTTGGTTGGAAGACGAGCAAGCTGTTCTTCAGTCAACAGCACGCTGTGGTCAAAAAGGTATTCGGCAGTGACTGCGGGAGCAGGATTTTCGCGCTGTTCGGTTTCGGTAGTTTCTTCCTCCACCGAAGTGCTTAAGGTCTCCGAATTTTCGCTATCCTCGGTGCTGGGTGTCGTGCTATGGTTTCCGCCACAACTGCCTAAGGTACATGCGGAACAGACAAGGATGAGTAGTAGAATGTTCTTCATAGGGCAATTATTAAATCAGCGAAAAATATCATTTTGCGCTAAGAAAAACTGATTTAACGCTATTATTCTTACTTTTCGTCGATGCCCAATAATAGCCGATTACCCTGGCGACAACCCCCGGCTCTACCCTGGAGCCGATACCCGCTTTTGCCACCTGCCCTGGCGGTGGTCATGGGCATCGGTGTGGCTAAATATTTGGGCTACCCGGAAAGTCCCTGGGCACTTCCCGGCCTTCTGGGTATTCTGATTGTTGGCTGTTTGGTATCCTCTAAGTCCGTCTCTACCCGGCAGCGCAGGCATTGGCTCGCACTTCCGATTTTAGTGGCTTTTGCACTTTTGGGATTTTGGCGGGCCTCCTCGCTCGAGCCGCTACACCAGATAGATCATTTTAGTCGATACTTGCGCGAAGACGGATTGTATCAAGCTCAGATCGAGTCCCTTCGACCAGGAGAAAATCGTCTTAGAGCAGAGGTGCATATTGAAGGGCTGGTGCTAAACGATCGCCTTCAAAGGAGTAGCGGACGCGCTTTGATATACCTCTTGCCGAGCACAGCTACCGCCAGCCTGAAAATGGGAGACCGCATCCTGGTCAAAGCCAATTTAAGGTCGATGGTGCCTCCGCTCAATCCGGGCAGCTTTGATTTTAGGACTTATTGGGCCAATCAGTATATCGGTCACCAGGCCTTTCTGCGGTCAGATGCAGATTGGCGGCTCCTGGATCAAAGCGTCAGAAGCTGGCGAGAGAGAGCCACACAGCTAAGAGAAGATTGGATCGATCACTTCAGACCCCATTTGGCACCAGACGAACTGGCCGTTGCGGCTGCTTTGGTGTTGGGCAAGCGCGATCTGATTTCTGAAGAACTGCGATCGGCTTATGCCGATACCGGTGCGGTTCATGTGCTGGCAGTCTCGGGCCTGCACGTCGGTATCCTGGCTTCTATATTGCTCTGGCTGTTTCGCTTCCTGCTACCCGGCCAGAATCATATGCTTCGCTGGCTCAGACTACTGGCTACCATCACAGGGATATGGGCGTTTGCCCTGCTGACGGGTTTTAGCCCTTCGGTACAGCGAGCCGCACTCATGTTTAGCGTATTGCTGCTGGGGGTAGAAAGACAGCGCCGCTCGCCCTTGTTCAATTCCTTGGCGGTGGCTGCTCTGGTGATCCTGCTGTACGACCCAAGACAGCTATTTGCCATTGGTTTTCAACTAAGTTTTGCTGCAGTTGCGGGCATTGGTCTCTTCCAGCAAACCATCGCCAGATGGTGGAAGCCACAGAGCAAAATTTTGCAGCCGGTATGGTCGGTCATGAGTGTGTCTTTGGCTGCTCAGATCGGTACGCTGCCGTTGGTCATGTACTATTTCCAGCAGTTTCCACTCTACTTTCTACTCAGTGGCAGCCTGGTCATTATCACGGCTTATGGCGGCCTCATAGCCGGACTATTCCATGGATTGCTCAGCTGGTTATTACCTGGTTTGTCAGGTGTGAGCGGAGCGCTGCTCAATGTCGATCTCAGCATTCAAAACGCAGTGGTCAAACTGTGTAGGCAGTTGCCGGGTGCGGCTCAGCAACTCGATCCTATCTCACTTTGGCAGGTAGCGCTCCTTTACACATTCATCTTGCTGATAGCGGCCTGGCACAGATGGCGCAGATTTGGTGTGGCCGTGGCGGCTTTGCTCATTTTGCTGATTTTGGGTGTTTTTAGACTTACGCAGGTCGAAGCCAACCACACCGCCGAGGGTGTAGTCGCTTTCCATCAGTACGGCCAGAGTCTGCTTGAAGTTAGGTGGGGTAGAAGTGGGGTGTCGCTCCAGAGCGAGGAACTTCCCGATTCCAAGCGCAGCTTTATATCTGACGGTTATCGCAAGCAAGCTCGCTACACCGTAGATACCAACCTGAATTACAGCCTGGCCGAGCTTCAATTGGACTCCCTTCATCTGCTGAGCGGACGATTCCAGGCCCGAGCTCCACTTATGCAGATACATGGTCGAAACTGGCTGCTGCTAAGTGGGACTCCAATCGACCAACCTTCAAGATCTGGCGAGCGCACCTCCGCATTCGCAGGGGGCTTCGACCCGCGTAAGTCTACATTCAAAAACAAACTGAACGAGCTATCTGCCTCGGACTTTGCCATAGATCGAGTTTGGATCAGAGAAGACGCCCAGCCCAATCAATTACCGGACGACTGGCCCTGGCCCGATGCGGTTTTTATTGTCGATGGCAGCAATCGCCCATGGCAAGTCGATACCTGGAAAGCATGGGCAGAAGAGCATAACATATATCTGCACATGACCAGCGAAGATGGAGCCTGGATAGAGTGAAAAGCTATGAATTTACTTTTTGACATAAATGGATACTTGAAACCCGGAGCCCCTTTGGGCTTAGCCTTTTCTGAAATAGAAAGATCATTTGTTACCCCTTATTTGAATAGTGAAACCAGAGTCGGGTTATTCGAGGCTTTTCGTGAATACAATTTAGACCTCCTTGAAATACTAGGTCCAACCGATGTACTCCAGTGGATTGATGGGTCTTTTATTTCTAGGAAACAGAATCCCGGCGATCTCGATATGGTCTCGTTTATTGACTCTGTATCGGTAGATCAACATGAAAATCAGCTAAAACTTTTGCGAGAAAAATGGAAGAAGCACAGCTTTAGCATAGATAGTTATTTTGTGAAACAGTACAACAAAAGTCATCGTTATTACCCTAGAACAGTATCTGATAAACTATATTGGAATCAATTATTTAGCTCTATTCGCATTGGCGGTGCTACTAAGTTAAATAAAAAGGGATTCGTGGAATTTAAATTGAACCATTATGAACTCAATTAAAGATGTTCCAGAATCAGCATTCACAATAGCTGATTTGCTCAACCAGATTGATAGTGCGAATAAGATGATTGAAGTGCATCAAGAAGATGAATTCATGGTAGCCCAGTATCAAGATAAGAGGGCCGAGTTTGTAAGCAAACTCCAAAATTTCTTGGCTAGATACAAATTGACTGTCGTTGCGGCTTAGATCAGGAGATCACCTCTTTTCCGCTACTACTACATACTGATAGTCCAGCAAATTGTCGTAGCTGCGTACTAAGCTAAACCCAGCTTCTTCCAGCATCCTTTCGGTTTCGCCTATACTGATACGCTCTGCACGATCTGGCAGATTGGGAGTCCGCAGGTCTATGAAACGATCTTTCCAGTCTACAATGACGACTCTACCGCCAGGTTTGAGACCGGGATATACTTCGCGTAGGTAGGCCTCGCTCTGAATGACATAAAAGGTATTCACGAGCAATACGATGTCTACCTCCTGTTCTTGCAAATTTGGATTTTCGTAAGGAGCGAGTCTCGCCTCGAACCTTCCTCTCTGAGCGTTGGGCAGCTCCAGATCGGCCATTTGATTGAGGTAGTTGACAAAACTCGATTCCACCTCTACAGCGATAACTCGGTCTGCTAGTCGGGCTAGTCTGAGCGCGAAAAACCCTTCGCCAGCGCCTATGTCAGCCACGACCTTTTCTTCCAAATTGCCCAGAATATCGATCACTGCCCCCGGTTGCTGCCAGGCTGTTCGGTCAATAGGTTCGGGCCCGATCTCGTCGCAGTCGCATGGACAATCTGGTGCTGCCTGGCAGGAAAATATGCCCAGGCTCAGGTAGAGGCCAAGCCATCTCCAACTTATGTTAGGTGTTATCATCAATCTTAAATTCTTCTTTCCCTACGGGAAGGTAGCATAAATGGCTACCAGTATTAGAATGATTGCCACCGCACTCAGGTTGAAAATTCCCTGCGTTCTAAATAAGCCGGGCTCCAGATCGATGGCTTTGGGGTCGTCGGTCGACTTATTATCAGTTAGTAACAAAAAGACGGTTCCCAGAGATAAAACCAGAATGACGATGGGTACCCAAATAGGGGCATAAGGTGGAGAGCTCATGGCCACATCTACAGGCACATGCAGCTTGTCGAAGATCATGCGAATGCCAGTAGCTACCCCGGTCATAACGATACCGATGGCCAAGCCCAGGCGGAGTCGGCTATCTGCAATCAGACGGCCACCATCTGTTGAATCGGTACCGGCAGCTTCGGCCTTAGCAGCTTTCCTCCTTTCGGCCAGACTGATAGACATCATGGTCAGTACAATGATGATGAACACAAAAGCCATACGATCTAGGAAAGGCAAGTCTGGAACGGCAAACTTAAAGAGCAAACTCAGCGGAATACTGAGCACAATACCTGCCAGGGCGGCAGTAGAGGTTGTCCGACGCCAGAACATGCCGAACACAAATACGGCAAACACGCCTGGGCTTACAAAGCCCGTATACTCTTGTATATATTGAAAGACCTGCTCCAGACTCTTTAGCGCCGGAGAGACTACAGCGCCGATCAGTAAGGCCGCCGCGGCCGATATCTGACCAATGCGCACGAGTTTGCTTTCGCTGGCGGTTGGGTCAATGTGCTTTTGATAAATATCGAGTGTAAAGATGGTCGATGCAGAGTTGACCATCGAGCTGACGGAAGATCCAATGGCGGCAATCAATGCCGCAAAGGTTAGTCCCTTCAGTCCTGGCGCTACATAATTGGCTAGTACGTGAGGAAACGCTTTGTCGGCCTGACTCAGGTTGGGGTCTGCCAGATCCGCAGGGCCATGACCCTGGCTGATGTACCAAACAGCGATACCAGGTAGTACAGCAAAGAATGGAATAAAGAGCTTGAGAAATGCGGCAAAAGCTACCCCTTTCTGGGCTTCTTTCAAGTCTTTTGCGGCCAGTGCCCGCTGGATGATGTATTGATTGTTACCCCAGTAGTAGGTGTTGACGATCCACATACCCCCAAAGAGTACCGCTACGCCAGGCAGCAGTTGATAGGAAGATTTGATCTCATCTCCAGGATTAAGACTCGTTGGGTTGCCGTCTCCATCAATGCCTGCAGCCAGCTCTCTGGCTGCGCCTATATCTGTGTAGGTATCAGTAGGCTCAAACAACATTTCAAAATGGTCGCCTACGGCCGCGATCAAATTGCTGATACCGGTAAAAACACTACCATCGCCGATAGCACCCAAAATACCGGCGGCCGCGACTGTACCTCCAATGAGTAGTACAACCACCTGGATGAAATCCGTCCAGACTACGGCCTTCAGTCCGCCAAAGATGGAGAAGCTGGCCGAGTATATCAATAGACCAATTACGCCCACGTAAAAGGAGTATCCCAACAGCTCCTCAACAGCCAAACCACCGAGAAAAAGTACCGTAGCTATATTGACAAAGACAAACAGGCCAATCCAGAACACAGACATGATGGTGCGGACACGCCCATCAAACCGCTCTTCCAGAAACTGGGGCATGGTAAAAATGCCTTTCTTGATAAAAACGGGCAGCAGAAACTTGGCTACAATGATCAAAGTGATGGCTGCCATAAGCTCATAGGTGCCTATAGCAAGTCCCAGCGCAAAGCCCGAGCCATTCATACCCATGATCTGCTCGGTCGAGATATTAGACGCAATAAGCGAGCCACCAACAGCCCACCAGGGCAGCGAACGGCTAGCTAAAAAGTAATCGGATGAGGTCGCATTGCGGTCGCGATTGGCGATCCATATGCCAAAGATGATCACTCCGATAATGTATAGCCCGAAAATGATCTGATCTAGAGAGGAGAGTTCCATAGCTGCAAAAAAGTAAGCCAAGCTAATCGCTCTGAGATTAGCTTGGCTCTTCGTCTGGTTTGGTAGAAAAGCGCGTCAATATAGGCACTCCTCACAAAACCGGCTACATACTGTTGCTTAGCGGCGCCTTCCGTGTATCTTCATATCGATGAAATCTTCGGGAGAATCACCGTCTTCAAAATTCCTTCTGATGAAAGAAGCAGATACCCCATGAATCCGAAAGGCAATGAGATCATCGAAAGAAAGATCACGGAATTCAAACTCCGAAAATGATCGGGCAAAATCAGGGTCTACGCCATGAATCTTGGCCTCAATGATCTTGTCTATGCTGAGATTGTCGAATCCAATGGCGCTGAATTCTTCAAAGCTATATGGATCAACTCCATGTATGGCTGCTGCAGTGATCTGATCCACATTGGGTTCAAAGCCTGCATCGATAAACTGCTGTACAAAACTCGAATTTACCCCATGGATAGACATGCCTAAGATCTCTTCAAAATCTAGCTGTCTAAACCCTGCTTGCCCCATCTCTTGTACAAAAGCGGAGCTGACCCCATGAATGCGTGCCTCAATCACCTCTTGTATGCCTAGGTCGTCGAAACCAGCACGGGCCAATTCGGCGGCATAAGCGGAGCTGACTCCATGAATCTTAGCTTCGACCGCTTGTCTGGCGTTTATGTCATAGCCTGCCGTACGAAGATCCGATACATAGGCTGGAGATATACCGTGTATGGTCATCTCCAGGGCTTGCCTGAAGCTGAGGTCATCAAAACCTATTCTGGCTAATTCGCTGACAAACTCAGCACTCATGCCGTGTATTTTACCTTCGATCGCATCTTGTAAATCGATATTGGGAAAACCTGCGCGGGCTAACTCTCGGAGATAATCTTCGTTGACATCAAAGATTTTCAACTCGATGAGTTTCTCGAGGCTAGGCTGGCCGTAGCCATTTTCTTCCGTAAAAGTCAAAGTCTCTTGCAAGCGGTCTTCATCAAAGCCGAAGATCATCAGCTCCAATAGTTTGTCCTTACTTGGCTCGTAGCCTTCCCGGTTGAGCAAAGCCAGAAAGCTGGGCTCAAAATCGCCAATGAAAAAGTGCAGAAGCTCTATCCAATTGTATCCAGAGAATCCATTTCGCTCTAGGGTGGAAACCAGTTGATCACTAGGCTCGAAATCGAAGAGACCGGCTCCTGAATCTCCTTCAAAAACACCTCTGAAGGTCATGGTTCCCGCAAATCGCTCCACGTCGAATTCGCCCATATTGTCCCTGGGTAGTTCACCAAGTTCTGCACGCGTAAAATCGAGACTTGTATTCATGTGGTGATCTCCCTGATACTCTACAGTCAAATACATATCTACTTGATTGCCCTCGATGGTCGCAGCCCACGTCTTTCGGTCGATGGGGGCATCGGGCATATCGACTGAAAAAACGGGTGTGGGCGTGGGGTTAGGTACAAATACAGGTGCAAAAACATTGGTCTGAACACCGACAGGATTGGCTTCCGGCAGGGGGAAGGTTTGCGGAGATGCCTGAGGCTCTGCTTCGGCAAAGGCATTTGGCCCCGCCTCTGATAAAGCTACGGGCTCGGGATTAGTGACGTCACCCTCTGCACGATTCAGTGAGGCTTGCTCGGTATTGATGTTTTGGGGGGTAGCCGGAACTTGGGCTACGGCATTAAATTGAAGAACGGCGAATAGAAGTAGCGGCATAAGTGCCAGATACTTCCAGCCGGAGCGCAAGGTGGATTGCTTTACATTCATCATTTGGATTCG
>JBCBVN010000007.1:0-32047 GCA_039817625.1 Bacteroidota bacterium | reverse complement strand
ACAGCATCTTGAAGGAGATTAAATTTCTAAAAAAGTTATATGGAAATTCCAATTAAATTATTCAATGATTGGTATGCCCGACAATTAGAAACATCTAAGGCGAAAATTCCTTCGGCCTGCTGCTTTACCACCATAGGGCTGGATGGCTATCCAAATTCCAGATTTGTTTCCTTAAAAGCTGTACAAGATTTTCGCCTCATTATTACCGGACCTATAAATGCGCGCAAAGGGAGGGAGGTGAAAATGATCCCTAAGGTCTCCCTCTCTTTCTGGTGGCCTGAGACGGAGAGACAGATCCGAATTCAAGGAGACGCAGAAAGCATGGCAGACTCAGATGCTCAATTTTTCTTTCAGCAGCGTAGTCCGGATTCTAAAATCGTTTCCGCTGTTTTCAATCAAGGAGAAGCGATGACTGACTTAAGTAAGCTGGAAGAGAGATTTCGACAGGGCAAAATGAAATATGAAGATAAAGAGGTCGAAAAGCCAGGTGGGTGGTCGGGATTCTACATCAAACCAAAGCGGATGGAATTCATGGCCTTTAAAGAAAACAGGCTCCATGAAAGAACCGTTTTCATTAAGTCTGGTCCTAAATGGGAAAGATTCTACCTGGAGCCTTAAAAGCAACTTTCAACCCAAAACCCCTACCTTTGTGGCGATTTTAGCCTAGAACTCATCTAAACTTATTTCTTTCTGGCGAGCGCAAATCCAAGTGGGTTCTGGCAAGCCGCCTTTTCGAGTGCGTAGCCTTAGCTACGGACGAGAAAAACGGCAAAGTCCAGGTTCTACTTAGCTTTGCGCAAAGACGAATTACAAAAGTGTAGATGAGTTCCTAACCAACGACCAAACCAAAACATGCCTCAAGTAGAACTCGTCATGCCCAAGATGGGCGAAAGTATCATGGAAGCCACCATCCTCAAGTGGGTGAAGCAGGTAGGTGATGATATCGAGGTAGATGATACTGTACTGGAAATAGCCACAGACAAAGTAGATAGCGAAGTGCCCAGTCCGGTTGCTGGTAAACTCGCTGAAATTAAGTTTCAGGAAGACGAAGTCGTGCCTATTGGTACCGTCATTGCCCTGATTGAAACTGAAGCAGGAGCTGAAGTAGCTGCAAGTCCAACTGTAGCTGAAGAAGTGAGTGGTGCCGCTGCAGGAAGTGAGCAAGTAGAAGTGGCTACCGAACCCGCAAAGCCTGCGCCACACAAAGAGGCAAAACCTGTTGCTGTACCCCAGGTAGCGGAAGCAGCTGGAAGTGCTACACTACCCAGTGACAATCGATTCTACAGCCCGCTGGTCCGCAATATGGCAAAAGAAGAAGGCGTGACGGCAGCAGAGTTGGCCACTATAGATGGAAGCGGTAAAAACGGGCGAGTCACTAAGAAAGATATGCTCAACTATCTGCGTACGCGAGCATCTCTGGCCCTCAAAGGGCACCCGGCACCGATAGCTGCCCCAGCGTCCAATGGCAGCGCAAAAGCTCCATCTGCTTCATCCCCCGCAACGAATGGTGCTTCAAGTGCTCCTCGCCCTCAGTCGGTTAGTGGTGCTACCGAGATCATCGAAATGGATCGCATGCGCAAGCTCATCGCCGATCACATGGTGATGTCCAAGCATACTTCGCCCCACGTGACCAGCTTCATCGAAGTCGATGTAACCGAGCTGTTCAACTGGCGAAGTCGAGTCAAAAATGAGTTCCAGGTGAAGTATGGGGAGAAAATTACTTTCACGCCCATCTTTATGGAAGCCGTGGCCCGAGCCATTACAGATTTCCCCCTGGTCAATGTCTCCGTAGATGGAAATCACATCATCAGGAAGCTGGACATCAATATTGGGATGGCCACAGCCCTGCCCAGCGGAAATTTGATTGTACCTGTTATCAAGAATGCCGACCAGCTAAACTTAGTCGGGCTGACTAAGTCCGTAAACGACCTGGCCGGGCGCGCTCGCGCCAACAAGCTGAAGCCAGAGGAAATTCAGGGCGGCACATTTACGCTGACTAATGTAGGCACCTTCGGTAATCTGATGGGTACACCGATTATCAATCAGCCCCAAGTCGCAATCCTCGCTGTAGGCGCTATCAGGAAAAAACCAGCCGTCGTAGAAACCGAGTATGGTGATCTTATTGCTATCCGGCAGATGATGTTCATGAGCCTGAGCTATGATCACCGCGTTGTCGATGGTGCGCTGGGAGGTTCCTTCCTGAGAAGGATAGGCGACTATCTCGAGGCTTTCGACGGCAATAGAGGGGTGTAAGCTTAGAGAGCTTAGAGAATAGCGTTCACAGGAAGTTTAGCCTTCACGACGCCCTCTGCAGTGATCTCGGTCAGATCCATATCTACAACATGGTTGATCCAGGTCTCTTCTAATTCAACTTCTATCTTGACATAATTGTCTGTAAAACCGGTTAAGAAGCCGGGCTTTTTGCCTTTCTCCAGCAAAACCGGGCGCGTTTCCCCCAGATGCTGGTTGTAGAAATATCGCCGCTTCTTTTCACTCAGAATACTGAGCATGTCATTGCGCTTACGTCGCTCTTGCAAAGGAACAACCCCATCCATAGATACTGCCTTTGTATTGGGACGCTCGCTGTAGGTAAACACATGTAAATAGGAAACATCCAGCTCCTGCACAAAGCGGTGAGTTTCCAGAAAGTCTTCACTTGTCTCTCCGGGAAAGCCAACAATCAGATCCACACCAATACAGCAGTGTGGCATCAACTCTTTGATGTAGGCTACTCTATCTGCGTAAAGCCCTCGCTTATAGCGTCGGCGCATAGCTACCAACTGCTTATCGTTACCACTCTGAAGCGGCATGTGAAAATGTGGAGCAAATCGCCTGGACCCAGCCACAAATTCAACGACCTCATTTGTGCATAGGTTGGGCTCTATACTGCTGATCCGAAACCGCTCAATCCCTTCGAGCTTGTCCAGTTCTCTGATCAGATCTATAAACAGAGCTTCTTTTTTGGGTCGTTGACCTTCTATCACTTCTGTCCCATTCCCAAAGTCTCCCAGATTAACACCCGTCAGTACAATCTCTCTGGCTCCCTTTCGAGCTATGGCTTCCGCGTCTTGAAGTACTTGATCAATAGTACTACTTCGGCTAGCTCCTCTGGCTAGTGGAATGGTACAGAAACTGCACTTATAATTGCAGCCGTCCTGCACTTTTAGAAAAGAGCGCGTACGATCTCCAAAGCTGAAAGCCGAAACAAACTCATTGGCCTCCTTCACCTCACCGGCTCTGACCATACCTTTTCCTCCGCCGCCAATCCCATCGATATAATCGAGTATGCGAAATTTCTCGGCAGCACCTAAGACCAGGTCCACTCCTTCGATATCGGCTATTTCCTGAGGCTTCAACTGAGCATAACAGCCCACTACTACGACCTTGGCGTTAGCGTTTTTCCGCAGCGCTCTCCGCACAGTATTGCGACACTTGCGATCTGCAAAATCCGTAACCGAGCACGTATTGATAACATAGACATCCGCCCCTTGCTTAAAGGGCACCGCCTGATATCCCGCAGCCGAAAACTGACGGCCAATGGCCGAAGTCTCACTGTAATTCAACTTACAGCCCAAAGTGTGGAATGCTACAGTACCAATGGTAGACATGAGTCGCAAATGTAAGGCCAAATACAATGCAATTGTTGACCATATTGTTTTTCCTCTTTCCTCTAAAGCCTTCCCTGTGTACACCCAAGATGTCTCTAAAGCTCACCTGCGAGCGCATCTCTTGTCTCTTGTCTCTTGCTTCTTGCTTCTTGCTTCTTAAGTTTGCGCAGAAAACGCCTCTTCACTCTTTACCCTTCACTCCAAAAACCACCTTCCTCAACACCGGATACCCGAATACCCCGACCAAAATCACCCCTGCACCCAAATAAAACCGTCCGTCGAGTTCCTGGGCGTCATCGAGTAGATAGTAGGCTAGAATAATACCATAAACCGGTTCCAGGTTGATCGTCAGGTTCGTGGCAAAAGCCGAGAGCTTACGCAAAGCCCGAAGACTTAAAATGAAGGTCAGGGTCGTACAAAACAGAGCGAGTATGATCAGCAAAATCCAATCTTCAGCATTGGGCCAGAGTCTGGTCCCTTCTGCCTGAAAGGGGAAAAAAAGCGGTAGAAAAAGACTGGCCGCCCCCAGCTCGACAAAGGTGACTCGCTGTGGGTTTAACTCCGTGCTGTGGGCCTTATTCAGACACGAAAAAAGAGCCGCTAAAAAAGCACTGACCAAACCCACCAGCACACCAAATAGCATATCTCCTTCCAGATCTCCGGCTATGAGATAGATACCTGGCAATACAAAAACGCCGACGACAAGCTCCAGCCACACAAAAGGTCGATTGACGATCCAGGGTTCGAGCAAACTGCTAAACAGCGAGGTAGTCGCCATACAAATGAGTGCAATACTGGCGTTGGCCAGTTTGATACTGCCGTAAAAACAAACCCAATGCAAACCGATAAGCAGGCCAATACCAGCCAGAGTCAGCACTTTTTTCCTACCCCAATCGCGGTATAGGCGACCGACCTGCGCAAGTCCAACTAAACTCAAACTCGTCAGCAATACGCGCCACCAAACCAGGGTAACGGCATTGAGGCTGATCCAATCTCCAAGGATAGCCGTGAACCCCCACAGAAAGACGGCTACATGAAGTTCGAGATAAGCTTGTTTTTCAGTGTAAGCCATCGGGGCTTTATTCGTATTTTTGAGGCCGCAAACTAAATGAATAAATCCATCATGGCGATCCAAGTAGGCGATAAAGCTCCATCTTTTACTCTTTTCTCAGAAGCACAAAAGCCCGTCAGCCTTTCTGACTACCAGGGGCAAAACGTCGTTCTTCTATTCTTTCCATTGGCCTTTACGGGTGTCTGCACCAATGAGCTGTGCGCCATGCGCGACGCCATGAATGAGTACAACGACCTGAATGCACAGGTGCTTGCAGTCAGTGTGGATTCACCGTTTACATTAGATAAATTCAAGCAGTCGGAGAATTTCAATTTCCCCCTGCTCAGCGACTTCAACAAGGAAGTAAGCCGGCTATACGGCTCTTTATACGAAGAATTTGTCTTCGACATGAGAGGCGTCAGCAAACGGTCGGCTTTTGTTATAGATAGCACTGGCGTGGTACGATATGCCGAAGTGCTGGAAAGTGCAGGCGATTTGCCAAATTTTGACGCTATAAAAGCAACTTTGGCCACCCTGTCTTAGTTAGAAACACTATGATCGCTACAACTGATACGACAATACGCCTTTCAGGAACCGAATGGGAAGAAGACGTCTTGCTCGATGAAGACGTTTCTATTGGTGAGGACGAGCCCGCCAATCTGGTCGTATTCAATGACGATCACAACACCTTCGACTGGGTGATGCGCTGCTTCATCGAGATTCTGGGTCATGGCCAGGAGCAGTCGGAGCAGTTGACCCTCTTGATTCATTTCAAGGGAAAGGCGACCGTGAAATCGGCCAGCATCAGAGAGTTGCGCCCCAAGCGGGAAGCGCTGGTAGATCGGGGCCTCTCTGCGGTCATAGAAGGAGGCGAGTAGGTTATGCGGCCAAGACCGCAATTGCACGGCCAGTTGGAATCCTTCCCCGACCCAAGACGGGTTCCGGGGCGAGGACCTGCCCTGATGGGTGGCGACCACAATTCAGCCAGACTTATCGGTGCTTACGCCAGAGGTTATTTTCCCTGGTATGGCGAAGACGATCCACTGCTGTGGTGGCATCCCGACCCCAGATTTGTCTTGTTCCCGGATGAGCTCCGCATATCAAAAAGTATGCGGCCCTACCTCAACCAACCCAAGTACGAATTTAGGTTCGATACCAATTTCCTTGGGGTGATCAATCAGTGCCGAAAAACCTACAGACCTCGTCAGAAGTCTTCAAGAAGCTGGATCGACGACGATATGACCGAAGCCTATAGCGAACTACACGAACTGGGGTTGGCGCATTCGGCCGAAGCCTGGATGGGAGGGCAGCTGGTCGGTGGGCTATACGGAGTAGCGCTGGGCGATGTATTCTTTGGAGAATCCATGTTTTCCGCCGCCAAAAACTCCAGCAAATTTGCGCTGATTCGCCTGGTCGAACGTCTGAAAGAAGAAGGCTACCGAGTCATCGATTGCCAACAGCGCACCAACCATCTGGCCAGCCTTGGCGGTACACTCGTTTCACGCGAGCAGTTTCTGGAATATCTGCCGACTAAGATTGACGATATCTGGCGAGATGCCGGCCCCTGGACGACCAAGTAAGCATGGATAGCGCAGCGCATAAAAAGCAAGCCTTTGTAGATAGCGGCCAGTATCTGCGTCTGCCAGACTTAGATGCAGATCTGTACTTCCGCAGGTCGGGATCTGGTACTTGTCTGCTGTTGGCCCTTCACGGATTTGGCTTAGATGGCTCTATTTTTGGAAATATCGCTAGCCAGATAGACCCCTCGACACATACCCTCATCGCCCCTGATCTTCCAGGCCACGGCAAAACCAATTGGTCAGCTCGTGCTTTTACGGCCCAAGACTTGGTCGAAGTAGTAAGCGTCTTGAAAGATATGCAGTCAATCGACTCCGTCCATTTAATCGGGTTCAGCTACGGTGGTCGCATATTTACCAAGCTCGTATCAAATGGCTGGATTCCACAAACCCGTGAGCTCACCCTGATGGCGCCAGATGGCTACGGCGGCGAGTACACCCGATGGATAGATAGCTGGCTCGGTTTTTCACTCAAAGGATTAGCGGCATTAGTTGCTTATCCCAAGCCGTGGTTGTGGCTGGCTCGCATATTGGCCCGTACTAAGATTATTAACCCCTTTGCTCTTCAGTTTGTAGAATGGCAGCTCGGAGATCCAAAGAGTCGGAGCCGGCTTCAACTGACACTTCGTTCGATGGGGCAGTTTCGGCTCAAAAAGAGTGATTATCAGGCACTCAATCGATGGGCTGGCAGCGAGAATAGAGCCAGTGTATGGCTAGGCCAACGCGATAAAGTCATACACGCCAAGCGCATGGAGGAAATCGTCGGCACCATGCCGAATGTACAGTGGCACCTCCACACTGGCGGGCACTGGCCAACTGCTGAAATGGTAAAAGAAGACTTCTATTAATCGACCGTTCCTAGGCGAATCCGCGTACCGAAGTATACTGAGTGGTTGTGAATACGATCGTAATTGGGGCCCAAACCGCCCTTTTGTACGAAGTGCAGATAGCGACTGATGGTCGGTGCAGCAAAGACACTAAATCGATCTCCCAGCTTGCGCTCGAATGATGCCGTACCTGTCAGGTAGAAGTTGGCATTGGAGAAGATAGACCCACCCTGAAACCAACCGGGCTCAGGGTTGAAGTATTCCTTGGCATCTACGCGTTCTTGTATGCCTCCTCTTCCCTGAGGAACCACTTGAGAATTGAGTAGGTCATTGAGCACTTGGTCTGCCCCATCAAGCTTGACGAAGGAAGACTTCAGGACCATGGTCAGCCCAACACCACCACCCAGGGTGATCCGCCAATTGTCGTTGTTGAGCAAGGTCTTATTGATGGTCAACGGTATAGACGCCGTATGGAAGGACAGGCGGCTGTAGCCACTGCGGCTAGGCGCAATCACCAGCGGCAGATCCTCTTCAAACTGATCTACTTTGAGTAATGTCGGGATGTAAGATCGAAGACCGTAAATCAAACCGGTGTTGAGAGAGAAATGCCTCGATGCGATATCTATGAGTATACCGCCACTTTGCCCGATGGTAAATCGATTATCCGCTTCGATAATACGATCCAAAAATTCGTTCTGAGGCGTGATCACCTGATTGAAATCTACAGGAGAGTAGAATACCCTCAAGTAGGTATGGATGCCCTTATCCGGGTCGGTATCCTGAATGGAAGGAAGCAATCCAAAAGAAGCAGAAGTCAACGCATTTTGTAGCGGCAAAATATCTCGCATCAATACCTCGCTGGCACCAGCGCTATTCTCTGCTATGTCGATTTGTGGAACACCGGGTTGGTTGGCATCGATGGCTTGCAGCTCGCGTGCTGGCAGTTTTTCGATGGCAGCAACTGAGTTTTGTCCACTACTCCCAACAAGAGATTCCGATACTGTGACCTGACTATTCCCAATATCGAATGACGGCAAAACATTCAGGCTTAAACCAGATGCTTGCTGGCCCGCGGAAGTCCTAACTTCTGATACCTGATCGGTAGAAGCCAGTTCGACCGAAGGATGCTCATCCATATCGATAGATGCGGTTGCCGTCGCTAATTCTTGGGTAGATACCTGAGCAACGGGCACCTCCTCGGATCCGGGAAGTACGCCAAAGCGCCAGAATAATAGAAGTATGCTCAGCATAAGAGATACCTCTGTGAGCTTGAATGCCGCCAGGCTCTGCCGTCTATGGGCGATAAGCTCCAGGCGCGCAGCTAATGCCGCCCAACCTCCCGATTGGCTTTGACCAGAAACATGAGCCAGCTGATCTTTGACATGCTTATCTGCTGATGCTGCTCTTTGATGATCTATGCGCTGCTCGAGCTGATCCCAACCCATGGGGGTAAGCTCGGTATCGAAGCTGTTGAACTTTTCCCGAATGGCCTGGTCGAAGGACTCCTGTCCACTACTTAACCTAGAGGAAAGCTGATCCCAACCAACGGGCCTGCGCTCGTCGGCCGCATGGGAAAGGCTTTCTCTTAAAAGCTCATCGAATTTATGTTCTTGAGAGTTCTGCATATCAACGACCCTTAGCAGTTAGCGTTTTTTGCAATTTGCCTCGGGCTTTAACCAAGTTAGATCGAGAAGTACTCTCGGTAATACCGAGCATCTCGCCAATTTCGCGGTGGCTGTAGCCTTCTATTACATAAAGGTTGAAGATGGTCCGATAAGTAGGGCTCAGCTTTTGCACGGCGGCCAGAATTTCTCGTGTGCCAAACTGGCTGATCACATCGGGGTCTGGGCTGCTGATTTGCAAGGTGGCTGAGTCGAGCTCTTCGGTTCGCCTTCTGGCTGCTTTCCTGTAGTCGTCGATGGCCGTATTGACAGTTATTCGACGCATCCAGGCCAGAAGAGAAGTCCCTTCCTGATAGCGGCCAATCTTGTTGAAAATCTTTATGAAGCTCTCGTGAAGTAAGTCCATAGCCTCGTCTTCATTTCCGGCGTACCGCAAACAAATGGCCATAAGCGGGCTGAAGTACTCTTGGTACAGATCGCGCTGTGCCCAACGCTCACCCTTGCTCAAAGCGACCAGGAAGGTACGCTCATCGCAGTTTTTGATGCTAATGGTACTATTCATCTTCACGTCCTCTCAAGCTTTTGTTGTGAAATAACTCTTCACAACCATTGTTCAAACTTAACAAAAGATTGAAGCAATGCCAAGATAAAACGACCGCCAACGGCTTTTTGTCTTGGATTAACAAGCTAAAGAGGTAATAAGGGTAACGGAAGGCAGATCGGCTCCGCTGCTTGGTGTGTTCTAAAAATAATGGCCGTGGTATCGTGTAATTTCAGTGGTTTTTCAGACTTATATATACAATTTGTTTAGAAAAATAAAGCCGCTCATCATGAGAGAAGACTTTCTGCACTATTTATGGCGCTTTGGCCGCTTCGATTTACACGATCTACGAACCACTGAAGGCTTGCCCATTAGCATCCAGTCTTTTGGCAACTACAACAAGCTCAACGCAGGCCCCGACTTTCAGGAAGCCCGACTCAGACTCGGGAAGATGAATTGGGCAGGGCAGGTCGAAATGCACCTGAAGTCTAGTGATTGGTTTGCGCACGGGCACCAGGATGATCCCGCCTATGAGAATGTCATTTTGCATGTCGTATTGGAAGAAGATCAACCCGCCATCGACAGAGGTGGAAGGCGCATACCCTGCCTGGAGCTGGCTCGGCGTATTCCAGCAGGATTGATTAGAAGCTATTGGCGATTGATGCATAACGCCTACTGGATTCCCTGCCAGAATCAATTTAGCCAACTTGAGGATTTGAAGCTCAGAGCCTGGCTCGACCGCATGACCATCGAGCGGTTGGAAAAGCGAACTCGTGCTATACAAGAGCGCCTGATGGCTAATCGCAGTGATTGGGAAGCTACTTTTTACGAAAGACTATCCAGAAGCCTCGGAGGCCGAATCAATGATGAAGCCATGGAGATGTTGGCTAGATCGGTACCATTAAAAATAGCCCTCAGGCATAAGAATAGTCTGGTTCAACTTGAAGCGCTCTTCTTCGGTCAGTCGGGGCTTTTGCAAGAAGCTTCTGGATCTGACCCCTACGTAAAAAAGCTGAAAGCCGAATACCACTTGTTGGCTCATAAATATCAACTAACTCCATTGCTGCCAGCTGCCTGGCGGTATTTGCGATTGAGGCCCAATAATTTCCCGACCATCCGCATAGCTCAGCTAGCCATGATTATTCACAAGTCCGGGCAGTTGTTTAGTAAGATCCTTGCTGCTAAAAATGCTCAAGAATTGGTTCACACTTTCGATATTAAACTGAGCCATTATTGGCGAGATCACTATCGATTCGACAAAGCAGGCAAAGGTGGTCCTAAGAAGCTGGGCGTAGCCACATTGAGATCTGTTTTCATCAATGCTATAGCGCCCATCTATTATTTATACGGCCAGGTCCAAAACCAGGAGAAATATGTGGAAAAGGCTATTCAGCTGCTTGAAGAACTACCAGCCGAGAAAAACGCTGAGATCAAGAAATGGGTTGAACTAGGCGCTGAACCTTCCAATGCCGCAGATACCCAGGCATTATTACAACTCAAAGCAACCTATTGCGACAAGGGTCGGTGTCTAGACTGTGCCATCGGGTGCCATCTCCTAAGTCGTCCTGCTCCAGGGGTGCGCCCCCACCTTTCTTTAAATGAAGAGGCCCACATTTATCAATTAGCTAAGACGGCTTGACCTTTTTCTCCCAGACCTGGAAGGTGAAATTGAATGGGTTTTTGTCATCTGCTTCGTACGCATCTTCTTCCAGCAATATCCAATCATCAGGATTTAAGTCAGGGAAGAAGGCATCTCCTCCTTCTATCGTGGTGTCAACCCTGGTTAAGAAGACTCTGTCTGTAACATCCAGAGTGTGGCGATAAATTTCGCCTCCACCAATGATAAAAATTTCCTCCGCGCCTGTTATCGCCTCGTGATTGAACGCTGCTTCGAAAGAGTGCACCACGACTACGCCCGTAGCGACAAAAAAGGGATCTCTTGTCAAGACTATGTTGGTGCGCTTAGGCAGAGGTCGGCCTATAGATTCAAAGGTCTTCCTACCCATAATGACTGGATGCCCGATGGTCGTTCGCTTGAAATACTTTAGGTCTGCGGGTAAATACCACGGTATTTCTCCTGCTTTGCCTATTGTACCTTTTAGGTCTGTAGCTACAATTGCATTAATGCGCATGGACGAACAACATTGATTAGGGGCGCAAACTTAACAGATTGGTATTAAGCAAGCGATTTTCGCGCCATTGACTTGCAGGACTAATCTCTCCTCTCAGATATTTCTCGATCATTAAGCTGGCTATAGGTGCAGCGTAGGTCGTACCAAAACCTCCATATTCTACATACACTGCAATGGCAATCTGCGGATCATCCTTTGGTGCAAAGGCAACAAAAATAGAATGATCTACAGCTGTCCCATTCTCAGCGGTACCGGTCTTTCCACATATATCCAAGCCGGGCACTTCAGCAGACCGAGCTGTTCCCTTGGTAAGCACTCCTCGCATTCCGGAAATAACGGTTTCAAAATGCTCGCGATCAATGTCTATGTCGTTACGCCCGAGCTCTGGATCAAAGTAGTTGATTGAATCTATGTCCCATTCCACTTCTTTAACTAGGTGTGGTGTGATCCAGTAGCCTCTGTTGCCAATAGCTGCTGACAGATTGGCCAGCTGAAGAGTTGTCAATTCGTATTCTCCCTGGCCGATAGCCAGTGACCTGATGTAAATAGCCCGCCAGAACCTTTCACTCGCAAAAGACCTGCTTATGAATGCACTATCGGGCACAAAGCCTGCTTGCTCGCCGGGCAAGTCGATGCCCGTTCTGTTTGCTAGCCCAAATTGGTAAAGGTAATCATTGAATGTTCCCAGGGTCTTGTACGGAGATAAGCTGCCTTCTCGATTCAAGTTCTGTAGAAAGGCCATAACGAAGTAGTTATTGCAAGAATGCGCAATCGCATCTTCTACATTACGACAATAAGGGTGGCTGTGACAGCCTGTCAGTAACTGGCCGTTGCTAAAAAATCCACCCTGGCAGGCCATGCCTTGGTTAGGTCTGATCGTTCCGTCTTGCAAGCCAATGAGACCTACCAACGTTTTGAAGGGCGAGCCTGGCGGATATTTACCACTAACCGCTCTGTTGAGCAAAGGCTGTAGACTATCCTGTGCCAGGCGATTATATGCCTGTCCTCTGAATTCGCCTATCTCCAGTTCATTAGGTTCATAGCTAGGTGCAGAGATCATGGCCAGGATTTCTCCAGAATTCGGCTCGATCGCCACGATACTCCCGACCTTGTTGACCATGAGTTGCTCTCCATAGGCTTGCAGGTCCAGGTCGATGGTTGTACGCAGATTGGCACCTGCAACCGCCTGAAGGCTATCCTCATTCTCAAACAACTGCTCCACCTTTCTTCCCCGGTTGTCTACCAGAAATTGCCGTTTCCCCTTTTGGCCACGCAGAGCAAACTCATATCGATACTCTAAGCCACTCGCTCCACGATAATCTCCAGGGCTGTAAAAGGCCCCTTCTCGCTTGACTTGCTCTTGGTTGACCTCGCCCATAAATCCGAGCAGGTGCGCACCTACAGAAGCCGAGTAAGTACGCCGACTGCGAAGTGAGGCCGTAAATCCGGGAAACTCATGCATGCGCTCTTGAAAAGTGGCAAAAACCCGAGGCGAAATATCGCGAAGAAAGACAAAGGGCTTTATTCGGGAATAGCGATAATCATTCCAGTCTTTTTGACTCGCCTGCTCAAAATAGGCTACCGTTGTGTCTAGTAATCGGCAAAACTCTAGGGTGTCAAAATGTTCGGTCGCTGCAAACGGCTCATAGGTTAGCTCGATTTGATATGAAGGCTCATTAGCTGCCAGCAATGCGCCATTTCGGTCAAGTATAAGGCCTCGTGAAGGGTACTGAGTCTCTTGAGTTCTACCTATGCGCTCAGCCTGTGCTGACAAATCCGTTTTGAACAGCTGCAATTGAGCCGCTTTAATCAAAAAGCCTATCAGAATTATGCCAAACAAAACCCGAATGGCCAATACCCGCCCTGAATGTGGGTTGGTAGAATTCATGCTCGCGGATTTAAAATAACCACTCCTAAAATTACGAATAGAAAACTAGGAATAAGACTTAGGACGGTCTTGATTAAAACTCGTCCCAGAAACTGGGGCGCAAAAATCTGAACCAAAAAGAAAGTGAACAAGTTGATCGCGAGAATGGCCAAAAGGCATTGCACAAACCACGACCATCCCAAATCTCTGGGAACTGGCGAGAACTTGGGGTTATATCCTTTTGGTGGGCGAAACCACGAAAAGACTCTAGGTCGCATGAAGGCGGTGAAGGTGGCAGCAGCGGCATGCAATCCAAGCGTATCATATGCTGCATCTACGGTAAGGCCCATCAGGAATCCCCCTAGAATGATGAATGGCTCGAATGCACCTAGAGGCATCATTAAAATGAATACCGGGTAGACGAAAACGAACAAAATATCTTCCTGGCCTGGTCCCCAGCTCACTTGTTTGAATATGAATGCCTGAAAAAGCCATATGATGACAAAGCGTATCAGGCTATTTCGCCATGCTCTGTTACTCATTGCAAGCTTCTTAAGGAGTCCAGTTCAGGCTTGTGCAAATTGCTGACCACAAAGACGCGATCACTTGAGATGTAATTCTCAAACAGATCGACCTCAATTCTCCAGAAACCACTCCCCGCTTCTCTATCAAAAGAACGAGTTCTTCCAATGGGGAGTCCGGTTGGGAAAACGGCACTAAAACCCGTAGTGTAGATGGTATCATTGTCCTCTGGCTGCTCGATATAATCTGGTATGTAGAGTAAAACAGCCTTTCGAGGATCATCTCCGCTCCACTGAAGGGTTCCATAATCCTTACTCGACAGCGCTGCACTAATACGAATATCCGGATCCAATACGCTCATGACACGGGCGTATCTGTTTGTAACATCAGTCACTACGCCTACGGGGCCTTGGCTACCTACGACTCCTTGCCCTCTAGACAAGCCGTTTTTCTTCCCTCGGTTGATGATAAAACTATTTCCCGCACGAGAGTAGGGCTGCTTATTCACTATGCGTGCTGCCATAAGGGTGTACTGCTCGTCTGCGGATAAACTACTCGAGTCTACTGCCGGTACTTGCACTGCACTTGTATCCGCTAACTCTATGGCAATGAGTCTTTCCCTCATATCTGCTTCCCTGGCCTGAAGAGAATCCAATTGGCTACGGAGACCGAAAATAGACCACCAGCTGCTCACTTTACCGCTTACCGCGCTTGAATAAACCGTCCAGGTCTGAGAGGCTATACCTCTTTGGCGGCTATTCTGAGTAACGATCAGCAAAAAGCAAATCAACTCCAGACAACCAAAAGTCAACCATCCCGCCAGGCTGCCAAATCTATTTTTCGATCTGCGATTCTTCTGTATGGCCACCGTTTAGAAGTATTATGAAACACTACTACTCGATATGAGTATGGTTCTATACCTCTCGGTATCTGCCAATGCTTTACTAGTTCCTCTTACTACTGCGCGCAGCGGGTCTTCGGCAACGTGAACGGGCAGTTTTGTCTTTCTGGATAAACGCTCATCAAGCCCTCTTAGCAAGGCACCACCTCCGGTCAGATAAATTCCCGTACGATACAGGTCGCTGGAAATTTCCGGGCCAGTCTTCTCCAGAGCCCGGAAGACGGCCTCTTCTATAGCCATAATAGACTCGTCGAGTGCCTCGCTCACTTCTTTGTAAGTGACAAAAATTTGCTTGGGAACGCCTGTTAGCAAATCTCGCCCATTGATGGGCAGATCATCGGGTTCATCCTCTAGCTCAGGAAGTGCTGACCCTACTCTGATCTTAATTTGCTCGGCTGTTCGCTCACCAATCAAGATGTTGTGCTTGCGCTTCATGTAGGCGACGATATTTTCTGTGAACTCATCTCCTGCAATACGAATACTCTCGTCTGTCACAATGCCAGACAAGGCTATTATCGCTATTTCTGTAGTGCCTCCGCCAATATCAATGATCATATTGCCAACAGGCTCCTCAATATCCAGGCCGATACCAAGAGCCGCTGCCATTGGCTCAAAAATCAGATAGGTCTCTCTGGAGTCCACACGTGCGGCACTTTCGAACACGGCCCGTTTTTCCACTTCGGTTATACCGGAAGGTATACAAATGACCATTTTCAGATGGGTGAAGAACTTGCGCTTGGTGCCGATCATTTCGATCATGCCCTTGATCATCTGCTCCGCTGCTTTAAAGTCGGCGATCACACCGTCTTTCAGTGGGCGAATGGTCTTGATGTGGTCATGGGTTTTTTCATGCATCTGCATGGCCCGACGACCGACGGCTAGTAAATCTTCTGATTTTCGGTTTATGGCAACAATTGACGGCTCATCTACAACGACCTCTTCGTCTTGTATGATAAGCGTATTGGCAGTGCCTAAGTCTATAGCCAGATTTTGGCGAAAAAAGCTGAATAGCTTCATGAAGCGCTATTTCCCAGATATTTAGTGAAGGTGGCAAAAATAGTTCTACAAAACTCTTTTGACGGCCTATATATAAGGTACAAAACTCGTAAAAACACCCGTCCTTCACAAATTAAGCACCCTTCTATTGAATTCCGAAGCCCTTGGCCAACTATATTTCAGACAAATGAGTGACCTGGCTTTCTTCCAGTAGTGGCTTTCGCTGATACCGTAGGAAGAGTTGAGCCGTGGCCAAGGTATCCTTTTCGCAGTAATGGGCAATTCGATCTAGATCCTGGTCTTCCCAATAAACACGCCCAACCATGCTACCATCTATGTCATCTTTAGGACTTGGAAAGCCAAGCGTGGCAGCCAGCAGCTTCAGAGATGTGTAGGCTTTTCGGTCGCCAAACTTCCAAAGCTCCATGGTATCTAATAGATGCTTGGTTTCCCATGGTTTTTTACCCGTGATGTCGAGAAGAGCAGGAAATGAAAGTTGATGAACGACCATCCTTCGGCACATGTAAGGCACATCAAACTCTTTGATGTTGTGCCCGCAGAGCCAGTGATTATTTGGGTTGTTATAGTATTGATCCAGTAGCCCACTAAAATCCTTGAGCAGCTTTGCCTCATCATCGCTGGCAAAAGACTTCAGACGAATCTTTATTTGCTGGTCTGCACGATCCCGGTATAATACACCTACACTGATGCAAACAATTTTCCCAAACTCTGCATAGATGGCCGCGCGGTCTACGTACGTTTCCCCCAACTCCTCTTCTGTAATGGGCTCATCGGAGTCATACCGCTTAAGGATGCTCTTTGCCTTTAGCGCCCAAAGCGATTTAAAATCATCCGTCAGATCGTCAAAGCTGGCGCAGCCACTGACTGTTTCTATATCCAGAAAAAGTACTTTAGTGGTGTCTATGCGCTCTATGTTATTCACTGAGTATGTTTAGATGGTTGATGTCGTGGAAATCAGGATTAGCTACCTAAACTCGTGGGTTACTCTTGTCCTGAAAGCTGCCTGCGGGTTCGTCTATCAAACAGCTCTCCCCGGGACTTTTTATTTGGTCTACTCTTCTTATTAGCGCGTTCTTCTCCGGCCAGATTATTGCAGCCATAGCCTCTCGAACACGAGCTTGTAGCCGTTATTGTCGTTAGCGCCATCAGCAACATTAGAGCATAAACACTGATTCTCTTCATGGTTTTTGGGCTTGATTGGTCTGAAATGAGTGTCAAAACTAAGCGATTTGGCCTATTCTAGGCACTTTTCTATAGTTTTCCATAGTAAAAGCAGGCATTTCGGTTGCACATCCCACTGTAGCGAGTAATCTTTGCAGCCTTTAATTCATCATCCAAAACCTGTTTGTACATGAACAAGGGAGATTTAGTAAGCAAGATCCAGGCCAACGCGGGCCTAACCAAGGCTCAAGCAGAAGACGCACTGAGCGCAGTACTGGACAGCATCACACACGCCCTCAAGGACAAGGAGAGTGTGTCATTGGTAGGCTTCGGAACATTCTCAGTGAATGAGCGTCCTGCTCGCCAAGGTCGTAACCCATCTACCGGAGCGACCATCCAAATCGCTGCCAAGAGCGTAGTTAAGTTTAAGCCTGGCAAAAATCTAGCCGAAACCGTTAATGGTTAATAAAGCCATACTCAACTCCAATTGAGTAGCTAATCAAAAGGGGCAACGTGGCAATGACCACGCTGCCCCTTCAATTTGTACCTTAGCTGCCCAACATCAAACATTCCGAAAAAACCACCTTCATGGCAGATGTAAAGGAACTAGAGTCGATCGCATCTCAGGTGCGTCGTGATATCATTCGGCAGGTCTACCTAGCGCAAAGTGGGCACCCTGGCGGTGCTCTGGGATGTGCCGATCTTATTGTGGCCCTATACTTTGGACACATGGAGCACAAGTCCGAGTTCAATATGGACCCCAAGGGCGAGGATGTATTCTATCTGAGCAATGGCCACATTTCTCCGGTCTGGTATAGTGTGCTCGCACGTTCAGGCTACTTCCCGGTAGAGGAACTCGCCAGTTTTCGCGAGATCAACTCCCGCCTCCAGGGCCACCCAACAACCCACGAACACCTGCCGGGTGTACGAGTCGCCTCCGGCTCATTGGGTCAGGGGATATCTGTTGCTGCAGGAACGGCTCTGGCCAAAAAGCTTGATGGAGACAACGAGCACATGGTCTTTTGTTTGTCTGGAGATGGCGAACAACAAGAAGGCCAGGTCTGGGAAGCTGCCCTGTTTTGTCCACACCACAAGCTAGACAACCTCGTTCTGTTCATAGACAGAAACGGCCAGCAAATTGATGGCCCGACCAGCGAAGTCATGGAAATTGGTGATCTGGGCGAAAAGTATGCCACGTTTGGCTGGCATGTCGAACACGTAGATGGCAACAACATGGGCGAGTTGATCCAACTGCTCGAACAGTTGCGCAATCGCGAGAAAGATGGCCGCCCCGTCTGCGTAGTTATGAAGACAGAAATGGGTAAGGGGGTCGACTACATGGAAGGTACCCACAAATGGCACGGAAAAGCGCCTAATGAAGAGCTGGCCATCAAGGCTCTGAACCAACTAGAAGAAACTCTGGGAGACTTTCCCGCTGAAGGTATTTAATTAAAGATCTATGTCTACCACGATAAACGACTTCCAGCAAACCGGAAAGCGCGCAACCAGAGAAGGATTTGGCGCGGGCATTTTCGAAGCTGGCCAAAAACACGATAATGTCATCATGCTCACTGCCGACTTGAGAGGCTCCATGAAAGCAGAAGACTTCATCACGACCTTCCCAGATCGGTTTGTACAGTGCGGCATATCAGAAGCCAATATGATGGGCGTTGCTGCCGGGATGGCCATTGGCGGAAAGATTCCTATGGTCACCACCTTTGCCAACTTTGCAACGGGTAGGGTCTATGACCAAATCCGGCAATCGATCGCCTATTCCCACAAAAATGTGAAGATCTGCGCCAGTCATGCCGGCCTTACATTGGGCGAGGATGGAGCGACCCACCAGATCCTCGAAGACATAGGCATGATGCGTATGCTGCCAGGCATGACTGTGATTAACCCCTGTGACTTCAACCAGACCAAGGCCGCTGTTATGGCCATAGCAGAGCATGACGGACCATGCTACCTGCGCTTCGGAAGACCGGGTTGGCCCATTTTCACCCCGGAAGATCAGGTCCTGGAAATTGGCAAAGCACTCCACATGAACGAAGGCCAGCACGTTTCCATTTTTGCTACCGGCCATATGGTATGGCGGGCCATCGAAGCTACCAGGGAGCTCGAAGCAGAAGGAATCAGCGTAGACCTTATCAATCTGCACACCATCAAACCCCTCGACGAGCAGGCCATCGTAGACAGTGCCCGCAAGACAGGAGCGGTGGTGAGTTGCGAAGAGCACAACCGTTTCGGAGGTCTGGGCAGCGCCGTATCTGAAGTCTTAAGCGCTCAACTTCCTACTCCGCAGGAGTTCGTCGCCGTCAATGACTCCTTCGGTGAATCAGGCAAGGCGACAGAGCTGCTGGATAAGTATGGCCTGGGTGTAAGCGACATTGTTGCTGCCGCCAAGCGCGCCATAGCTCGCAAATAAGACACCTGCTCATCAGCTCAATTAAATTTTGCAAAAACCTCTATCCAGCCGTTAATCTTACGTTAAATACCAGGGTACATCTCGGCTGAGTGCAGGCCACATACCGTTTATTTGCTGCTCATTCGGCTTGTTTGTACAGTTTTGTACTTCCGCGGGCCAAATCACTTTGGGCTTCGAGGCGTTACTTACCCACGGTTCGAATCGTCTAAAGCCATACAACGGCTAAGGAGTATAAACCCATCATTAAAAAACTTCAGCTAAAACTAAATGATTATGCTAGTGAAAAAGACTTTCCTAATCGCCTTGCTCAGTCTCGGCCTAGCAGTAACCGGACTGGAAGCACAAAAAATCGCTTCGATCGACATGGAGCGAATCCTCAATAGCATCACCGAGTATCAAGATGCCCAGCGCGAACTCGACGAATTAGCTGCTCGCTGGCAACAGGAAATCAATCAGGAATACGATGTGATCAGAGGTATGTACAACCGCTACCAGGCAGAGCAAGTACTTCTTACTCCTGAACAGCAAACTGCCCGCGAAGAAGAAATCATTCAGAAGGAAGAGGAAGTTCGCGAGCGCCAGCGTCAGAGATTTGGCCCAGAGGGACTGCTTTTCCAGCGCCGCCAGGAGCTGGTTCGCCCCATACAGGATGCTATTTACGAGGCCGTTGAAGAATATGCCGACACCAGGGGCTACGATTTTATCTTTGATCGCGCCGGTGCCGCTGGAATCATCTTCTCTAACCCAGATTACGACAAAACAGACGACATACTGCGCGAACTCCGCCAGTAGTTGTTTATACGCTTAATCTATTTGTAAGCTTTAAACAGAGCCGTACCTTTGCGGCCCATTCGCAAACAAGTTAAACCAACCATCATGAACAAGCTGATAAAATTTGCCCTGTTCGCCTGCATGCTTCTGGTCGCTACGGCTAGCACTTTTGCACAAAACTTTGGTTATGTCAATTCTTCAGCCATACTGGCTGGAATGGCTGAAGTCCGTGCCGCAGAAGCTGATCTCGAAGCACTACAAAATCAACTGCGCTCACGCGGTGAAGGGATGATCCAGGACTTTCAAACTGAAGTAGCTGCCTTTCAAGCCGAAGTAGAAAGTGGCGTATTAAGCCCGCAACAACAAGCCCAGAAAACGCAGGAGCTCGAAGCTAAGCAAGCCGAAATCCAGCAGTTTGAGTCTCAAATGATGTCCGACCTGCAAACCAAGCGCACCGAACTTTTGGAGCCGATCTACGACCGGGTAAATACGGCCATCCAGGAAGTTGCCGAAGAAGGGAATTTCACCTTCATCTTCGATCAGCAAATCTTACTCTACGGTCAAGACTCACAAGACGTAAGCGAACTGGTCAAGGCTAAACTAGGCATGTAAAAACCCTGGTTTTGAATCTAAACCTACAGCACGACTGTATTGGAGTTTTCGACTCCGGCATTGGCGGCCTATCGGTCGCCAATGCTGTTTCTGCACTTCTGCCAAACGAAAACCTGCTTTATATAGCCGATAATGCCAACGCCCCATATGGCAGCAAACCACCTGCGGAAGTCCAAAAATTCGCACATCGAATATCCGAAGCGCTCATACAGGCAGGGGCAAAGCTCATATTAGTCGCCTGCAACACCGCTACGGCTATCGCTATCGATCACCTCCGCCAGTCCTGGCCAGATGTCCCCTTTGTAGGCATCGAACCAGCAGTAAAGCCCGCCTCAGAAACCTCTAAAAGCGGTGTGATTGGGGTGATGGCAACCCAAATAACCCTAGGCAGCGAACGCTATAAAGACCTGACCGGGCAGTTTGCCCAAGGCCTGAAAGTGATCGAAGACCCCTGCCTGGGTCTGGTTCCGTTAATTGAGGAAGGAATCGAAGACGAACGACTATTGGGTAAGCTGAATGCCATCTTGCAGCCGATGCTGACAGCAGGCGCAGACACCCTGGTGCTCGGCTGTACGCATTATCCCTTTATTGAAAAGCAAATACAAACCATCTGCGGTCCTGATATGCAGATTATAAATCCAGCAGAACCCACCGCTCGACAGGTAGAGCGGTTACTAGAAGAGACCAACCGCAAAGGATCGAGCTCAAAAGCTACACCTTTGCAGCAAGAAAAGGGTACATCTGCTAGTCCTCCTCAGCCTCGGTACGACTTTTTCGCAACAGGCTCAGCAGTACCTATTCAGCGCGCATTATTCAAAGTGGTGAGCTTAAATAAAGGGAGAGCTCTGGTAAGTGTTGTATAGTTCTCAGGCCAACTTCCTGATACGCGCTATCAATTCAGTCGTCGAGTAGCCCGGTATAAATTCGATAACTTCTACGCGCCCGCCCTTCGCTAAAACGGTATCTGCCCCGACTATGGTGTCTATCGTATAGTCTCCCCCCTTGACCAGCACATCTGGTACAAGTCCGCTGATGAGGCTGGCAGGTGTATCTTCGTCAAAGAGTGTTACCGCGTCTACACAAGCCAGGCTGGCCAGTTGAAAGGCTCGATCTGACTGGGGCAAAATGGGTCTGTCTTCGCCCTTGCCGAGACGCCTGACACTGGCATCGCTATTGAGGCCTACGATCAGGCGATCTCCTAGTGCTCTGGCCTGAGCCAAATAAGTCAGATGGCCGCGATGGAGCAGATCGAAAACACCGTTGGTAAAAACGATCTTCTGGCTGCCCAGCTTCCACCCTTTGCTCTGTGATAATACCTGCGGCCGGGTCATGATCTTTGCTTCGATAGCAGCTAGCATGGAATAATCTTTACTTTTGCGAAGTAAGCAAAGATTACTAGAAAGCTGATGGCCTACTAGCAATCTTAATGATTAAGATATGCGCACTAAAGTCGGCATTTTTTTCGGTGGCCCCTCGCGCGAGCGCGAGATATCTTTTGCCGGAGGACGAACCGTCTACGACAACCTCAACAAAGTGCTCTTTGAGCCTGTCCCCATCTTCGTAGATAGCGCTAAACGCTGGTATCTGCTCGATTGGCAGTACCTATACAAAGGCAGCATCCGGGATTTCTTTCCGCCAGTGGAAATGATTCCCGACCGAAGAAGCTCCATACAGATCTACCAGGAGAGCCTCGGGCCAATGGCCGAGGAAGTATACGAAGAAATGGGCCGAAGCGTAGGCCGCATGGTGAGAAGGAGTGAGCTACCCGAGCTAATAGACGTTGCCTTCCTGGCCTTACACGGTGAATATGGTGAAGACGGCCAGATTCAAAAAGAGCTGGAATATCTGGGCATACCCTATACCGGTTCCGGAATTAGAGCAAGTGAAATCGGCATGGACAAATCCTTGCAGAAAACACTCATGCAGGAAATGGGCTTTGCCGCACCAGCGATAGAGGTCATCAGCCGGGCAGAGTACTTCAGCAGTGATCCCTCGTTTTTGTACGAACGTGCCAAGCTCAAGATCGGCTGGCCCATGGTGGTCAGACCGGCCAATCAAGGCTCGAGCATAGGCGTGAACATCTTGCAGGAATCAGACGGGCAAGAGGAATTTCGACGGAAAGTAGAAGCCGCATTCTTCCACGTCACCCTGCCACTTAGCGAATGGGCCAGTCGAGACGAATACGACCGAAAGGAGTACCTCAGATACGTGAGTGATCTGCGCGATGGCCTGGCCTTCCCACTAGATGCCAAACTAGTGGACGAGCAACACCCGATAACGATATACACACCGGAAGACCTAGCCGACAAGTTAGACGAGTGGGCCAAAAAACACCCAGATGGCACCCTACTGCTGCAAGCCCACCAAAGTGAAGACCGCGTACTGATCGAAGCCTTCATAGAAGGGCGAGAGTTTAGCTGCATCGTGCTAAGAACCGAAGACGGTGGCTGTGTGGCACTTCCACCAACCGAGATCAGGAAGGGCTCGGAGGTCTACGACTACCGCAGCAAGTACCTGCCTGGCCTGAGTCGAAAGATCACCCCCATAGATCTGCCAGAAGCTGCAATAGCTGCCATCAGGAAAGATTGTGAACAGTTATTCACCGAATTTAAGTTTGGTGCCTATGCTCGGATCGATGGGTTTTATCAGGAAGATGGGACGATCTATCTGAATGATCCGAACACCACATCGGGTATGATGCCGTCTAGCTTCTTCTTTCACCAGGCAGCCGAGATCGGCCTCGGGCCAAGTGAACTGCTGACTTATATCTTGCGCATATCACTCTGGGAGCGCAAACAGCAAGGCAGCGACCTCGGTGAAAATGCCGCCTATTTTGCCCAGCAAATAGATGCCAACCTGAGCGAGCTGAAAGCTGCTCAAAGTAATCAACAGACCGTGGCTGTAATCCTGGGCGGCTATAATGCCGAACGGCACATTTCGGTAGAGAGTGGCAGAAATGTCTTTGAAAAACTGAGTGGCGGCGGCCGGTACAAACCCCTTCCGGTTTTTCTGAGTCGCACGGGAAATGCTTCAGCATACAGCCTGCATCTGCTGCCGCTCAACCTCCTACTCAAAGACAATGCAGACGACATTAAAGCCAAACTGGTTACAGCATGGGTAGACCACCCGGCGGTGCTGGATGTTCGCCGATCCTGCGGAAGTCTAATTGAAAAATACGCCAACGATCCCAGATTTGCTCCTGAGCCCATCAGCTGGGAAAAGCTGTCTCAGGAGGCAGACATGGTCTTTATCGCTCTGCACGGCAGACCCGGTGAAGATGGAGAGGTGCAAGCTAGGCTCGAGACTTTAGGGCTGCCCTACAATGGATCTGAGCCTGACAGCAGCCGACTGACCATCGACAAGTACGAGACCCTGAGCCGACTGCGGGCAATAGGGATGCCTACAGCTACCCAGCTGATCGTGTCTGAAGGCGAGTTCCTGGAAAACGAAGCTTACTGCTACGACCGCATCGAAGCAGAGCTCAGCTACCCGCTGGTCGCAAAACCCGTAGACGATGGGTGTAGTGCTGCCGTAAAACTCATCTGGCAGCGAGACGAACTCTACGCCTACTGCCACTTGATGTTTCGCACGCCACAACTGGATGAAAACCACGCTCGCCGCGAGTTGCAATTGAAGCGGCAGGAAGAGTTTCCGCAACACAACCGCATCTTATTTGAGCAGTTTGTGGAGCAGGGTGATGCGATCCACTTCCTCGAAATCACAGGAGGTTTGATCACCCGATACGATGCAGAAGGGAAGCTGGAATACGAAATATTCGACCCCAGTGAAACGCCTGCCGGAGCGACCATCTTGTCGCTGGAAGAGAAGTTCCTGGCGGGTGAAGGGCAAAACATCACCCCTGCCCGCCTGGCCGCAGGCGAATATGACTACGAGTACGTAGCCTCCCGCGTAAAAGCCGACCTGGAGCGAGCAGCCCGGGAAATGATGGTCAGTGGCTACTGCCGCATCGATGCCTTTGTGCGAGTTTTTGCCGATGGGCGAGTGGAAACCATCGTGATCGAGATCAACAGTCTACCAGGCATGACGCCAGCTACGGCTATTTTTCATCAAGCAGCGCTACTCGATTACAAGCCCCATGACTTTATAGACCAGCTCCTGCAATTTGGGCTGGAAAGAAAAAGTCGATCCATGCTTTTGGCCACTGAGCAGCGTACCGCCGAAATGGTCGAGGGCATGAAAAATACGCCAGAGGGCGTTAGCTTTACCAGCCAGGAGGCACAAGCTGCCGCCGCCGATATGCTACATATGGAAAGCACACCAAGCACCCCAGAGCCCCAACTGGAAGATTTCGACAAGCCAGAAAACACCTCGGGCGAGGAGCCTCGATGGAAAGCCATTTTGACGGAAATCAAAAGCTTCATTCTATCGCGCTATTTCCTGCGCAACCTGGGCACCTTACTGGGGCTACTATTCCTTGGATTCTACATGCTGAACGGAGGCTTGCGATGCTATACCAAGCACGGCAAAACGATGGAGCTGCCCAAGTTTGAAGGGCTACACATCAGCGAAGCAGAGGAGCTGGCCAACTCGCGCGGCCTGACGCTTCGCGTGCAAGAGGGACCGTTTGACAAAGATCGTCAGCCAGGCTTAGTGATCCTACAGGAGCCGCCGGAAGGGTCACGGATCAAACGAGAACGATCCATTTACCTTACTGTTTTAGGGAATACTCCATCGGATGTGACCCTCCCTAGCTTGGTTGGCAATTATGATTACAACGTGTACACCAGAAAATTGGAAGCACTCGATATTGAATATTTTATTGCAGGAGAAGAGTACGATCCGAGACAGGAAGAGGGCACCATCTTACACTTCTTCTTTGAAGAACGAAAGATCACGGATGAAGACTTACGCCGGGGAGTACAGGTCCCTCAAGGAACTCGATTAGGATTTGTCATTACCAAACGTCGGACCGGAATGGTCAATGTGCCAGACGTAGTGTGCCAGACGTATAGCGAAAGCGAATTTGTTTTCTCTGCTTCGAAGCTGCTAATCGGTACGGTTGAAGGAAACTTTACGGATCGAGCGTCTGCCTACATCGTTCGCACCGACCCGGCAGCCGGGCAATCCGTTGCCGAAGGCCAACGCGTAAGATTGTATCTGAGCGACCTGCGGCCGGAATCTTGTCAGTGACCAAAGCGGTAATCGTATCTTCACACCATGAGTGATTCTCCTACTCCGGAAAAATTGCCCTTTTGGACGGTACTGCCCGGCCCCATCATGTACTTTGGGGTGAAGTATCTCGTCTTTGAAGGCCGCATGAGTGGTATGGCCAACATCGCCTTGCTGCTGGGTAGTTTCCTACTGATCCTGGCGATACGCGAATACTATAAGAGTCGAAATAAATCGTGATATCCTACGGCGAGCGCGGTATTGTCGAGTTGGAATCTCAGCGACAGGAGCTGGCTAGTCAGCTAAATGCGTGGAAGCAAAGAGCCTGGAAACTTGGCCTTCCTGCATTGGTCCTGTGTCTTTTCTTTTTGCTATCAGACCAGGGCATAGACCCAACCTACGCTGCCTTCGGACTGGCAGCCATAGTCTTAACGGGCCTTGGTATTTTAATCGGTTTCGGCATCCGGGTATCTAGATTCAAGGGGCGGGTTCAAGATGTTGTACTTCCGCTGGTGGTTGCCCGGACGTGGCCCGAAGCTCTTTTCCGTCCTGATGCTCATGTAGGAGCTAACGCTTTTATTGAATCGGAAATCACAGATGAGCTACCCGACAAAGTAGAAGGGAGCAACCTTCTGGAGGGCGACTGGCTCGGAGTACCCGTCAGGATTTCCAGCATTAAGGCTACAGAAAGGCGTACTCGCATCAATAATGGCAAGGCGGAGAGATACAACCACACCCTATTTTCCGGCCTCATGCTGGTTGCCGAACTCGGTGGCTACCTCCGCACCAGCAAAATCAGAAGGCGATATGAGGGGCCGGAATTTAAACTGCCTGCCTGGATGGGCGGACAAGACCCCAGTCCGGCTATCGCCACCGAACAACGAAGGCCCGACCAGCTGGAAAGTCACTTCACCAGCGTACCGAGTGGTAGCCCCTTAGACCAGGACCTGTTTGATGGTGAACTGGAAGACGCACTGGTCCAGCTGACTAAACACTTTACAGGCCGCATTCACTATCAGCTCAATCCTCGCCGACTGTTGCTGGCCGTCTCTGGAGAAGCTATCCGTATTGAGCTCAACCTGCAAAAACCACTACACCAGCAGCCCAGTGTAGAAATAGAGCGCAAACAGCTACTGGCACTGCTGCGCATTGTGGAAGCCACCCAAGGGGCGCTATACGATTAATGGTTTACTTCAAAGCGAAGCGCCTTCAAGCCCTGAACCGACTGGAGAGGATCTAGATCCAGCTCTTCGACCTCGCCTGTTATATCCCCGCGCTCGATGAGATAAGCAATGTAATTGAGGTATTCGGTGCGGTCTTTTTCGTGCAAGTACACTATGGCGACTTTACCCGGTAGAGTCAATCGCTCCTGACCTTGATTGACCGTAGCTTTATCTATGCGCTTTTTCAGAATTTCATAGCGCAGGTCATAAGCCCCTTCTACATCGAAGCGCTTCTCGTCCATCCTGAATCGGATGTCGAGGGGGCTGGTATAGGCAAAAATCAGCTGAGCCGTTTGCAAAGGGACCGGCAGCTCCTGACTGACTCGCTCAACCAGGCGTGTTGCCTCGCAAATGTCAATTAGCTGAGCCAGGCGCATATTTCGCAGGTGTATTTGGCTGAACTGCTCTTTTTGAAGCAGCGCCTGCCCGGCAAAAATTTCATACTGAATTCCGTCTGTCCTGTACTTCTCGAAGTAATGCGTCAGGCTCTGCTGCAGCTCCGCGTCTCGCTTGTCGAAGAAGTTGCTAAGCTCTCGATTCAGGCGTTTGAGACTAAGCTCGTAGTCGGTTCGCCGATGAGTGACCAGGCCTTGCTCACCATCTAGTAGGTCGCTGTATTTTTCTGCTGCATCCTGAAGACTTTGGTGGTCGTGACCCAGCTGCTTTATGATCGGATTTATTTCCGTGACCAGTAGCTCAGCGGTGCTGGTCTCGTGCTTGTTGCTGAACTGCTTCAGACCGATTTGCAGTCTATTTTCGATCTGGATCAGAATGCGGTCAATGAGCGGGAATGCAAATTGCTCCAATGCCAGGGTCAAAAACTCCTGGGCAGCGAGCAGATTCTCTCTCATGTCTTCATAGACCGCCCGATTGCGCATTACGCCACTGCCTACAATATCAGCCTGCCCAAATAGCGGATACACACCTTTGAAGCTGATCTTTTCGCTCATGACCTCTTCGCCGGCCTCCCGAGCCTCAAGTATGCGAAAAGCTTCCTGCATAAACCGCCATTCTACACTTGGATGCAGGTTGGTAAACTGCTCGCGCAGGACCGCCTCGATTCGATTGTCGACTTCTTCGCGCGCTCGAGCAACTGCTGTGCGGAAGAGGTTGATCACCTCTCGAAACTGAATTTTCACGAAGGCATTAATGGCGAATGCGCGAGGAGAGGCCAGCTCAACGAGTCCGATAACGCGATTGTCAGGGCTGAGCAAGGGCGCCAGCAGTAAGCTCTTGAACCCGAGCTTGAGCAGCCTATCGGCCATCTGATCCTTGCCCGCCAAGGATTGCAAGTCTTCGATTAAGCTAATCTGCTTTCCCTCTAAAGCCCGATGATAGATGCTCCCTGGAAAATCGGGAACTTCCAACATATCTGGACACTCTTCGAATAATAGATGGAAGTGAATTTTGTACTTGTGGGGTACCCTGTACTCGGCAGGATAGTCTATTGCTGTAAGTCCGAGCTGTAGCTCTGGCAATTCGAAGTGTATGCGCACGAGGTCGGCCAGCTTCCGGGCGCGCTCAATATCTAACACTGCATCGCGGCTGATGAGTCGATGCTTAAGTCGGCTCATGGATTCTTCGCGGGTGACATCTATCAACTGACCGAACATGAAGCCGTGGAACTCAAACTGCTCAGGAGGCAAGAGTTCTAACCACAATTCTGTATCGTAAATGTTGCTGAGCAGTCGCTCAATATCTGACCGACTGAGCTTAGGCTTTTCTCCTCTGATCACTATAGACACATAGCGATCTTCCATAACTGGACGATAGTACTTCTTGAGCCCTGTCTTGGGGTCTGGCACATTGAGCATCGCCTGCTGCTCTATGTGAATATCTACTCCGTAGCATTCGCGCAAAATCATACAACCGGCCATGGCCAGATTGGTCGCATAAATGGTATGCCCCTGCTCGTCGAAGGTATACCGAGCATCTTCGACATTGACGAGTGCCTGCATGGCCGGGCTCGCTTGTACAGCCCGCAGCTGAAAAGGAAGAGATATTTTGAAGAGCATCTCCTCCTCAAGAGCAGCCGGGGTCATGAGCAACCTAAGCAGATCGAGCGTTTCGGTATAGGGCGCCAGGTCTTCAACAGAATCAAAAGGGTAGGCCAGCTCGGGTTGAAGGTCGACCTGCCGGAGAATTTCCTTGGCGACAAATGCACGGGCAGCATCCTGACCCACAGCAAATTCTTCTACCTGCTCCAGCAGGCTGTGCAAGCAAAATACCGTTCGATAAGGCAGGGTGAAGGGATCCACGACCGGGCCTTGCTCGGTATGGTCCTTAGCGACCGCTAGTTGTTCGAGCGATTGCAGGCTGATTTTTCCGTCTTCCAGGCTTAAATCCACGGCAATGAAACAAGTCGAGTCCCTTTGTAGTTTCTTCTGCAATCGGTCACCCAAACCTCCGTGTTTTATGCTCATCCAAAAGACGACACTCGCTTTCTTAAAAGACCTGGCTGCCAATAATGATCGAGACTGGTTTCAGTCAAACAAACCCCGGTACGAGGCGGCTCGCGCTAATGTAGCCGAGTGGACAGACGAGCTGATGAATCGCCTACACGAGACGGACGAATTGGAAACCCCTTCCGGTAAAAAAGCCCTCTTTCGCATCTATCGAGATGTGCGCTTCAGCAAGAATAAAGCACCTTACAAAACCAATATTGCCGGACACCTCGTTCGCTCTGGAAAGCTTCGCCGAGGCGGCTACTATTTTAGTATTGTGCCTGGCCAAACGGTGATTGGTGGCGGATTTTACGGCATAGAGCGAGACGACCTCAAACGCATTCGAGAAGAGCTTGCTGCCGATGGGGATTCTATGCGCGAGATCATGAGCGACTCAGGCTTTCTGGATCAGTTTGGAGAGATGATGGGCGAAAAGCTAAAAACGGCTCCTAAGGGATACGATCGAGAACACCCCAATATAGATTTACTCCGCTACAAGCAATTTTATGCCTTCCGTTCCTTCACTGATAAAGAAGTGACAAGCAGCCACTTCATCAATGAAGCCCACAAAGCCATGCTGGCACTAAGGCCATTTTTCGACTATTTCTCAGAGGTATTGACGACCAATGCCAACGGAGAGATCATCGTGTAATTATCTGATCATACTGATTTTCATCCAGACGTCTTCGCGTGGACGATCTGATCCATTAGTTGGCTTGGCCGTGATTAGATCAATCACTTCTAGCCCGTCAATTACCTGACCAAATACCGTGTAATTCATATCCAGAAATGGCGTACCGCCAATCTCCTTGTATAGATCGCGGGTCTCGGTAGAATATCTAAAATCAAATTCCGATTCCTGTCGGTTGAGCTGGCTGTCGTCTACTGCACGACCGTCGACAATGTAAAATTGAGATCCACTGCTCGACCGTTCTGGATTGTTGTTGCGCGCAGCGGCAAGAGCCCCTCGCTTGTGCACCAGATTGGGATTAAACTCGGCGGGTACCATATATCCGGGGCCACCCATGCCTAAACGAGCATTAGCTTCGGCGCCACGACTATTGGGGTCTCCGCCCTGAATCATGAAGCCATCTATGACTCGATGAAAGAGCAGGTTGTCGTAGAAGCTCTCATCAACCAGCTTGGTAAAGTTGTCCTGGTGCTGCGGGGTTTCGTCGTATAGCTCTGCGACCATATTCCCTTCTGATGTTTCTATGTAGACCAGACAGCGTTCGGGGGGTAGAATGCTAATTTGCTGACGCTTGCTTTTGCTGCGGCCTTCTGCATTAGTTGCCGTCAGTATCACCTGGTAATCTCCCGATTTCAAGAATCGATGCTCGGGGTTTTCAGCGGTACTGTTATTGCCATCGCCAAAATCCCAGCTGTAGGATGCCGCTTCGCGAGATTCGTTGGTGAAGGAAACCAGTTCGCCAGCTCTGGCCTCTCGAGGGGCTTGTAGCTGGGCAATAGGACGTGCACAGTGTGACAAAAGGAGAAGAATTGGGATAAGAAAATAGAATTGCTTCATGGCTTGGGGTAGGTTTTCCATACGGGAACGGTAAAAGTGACCGACCTGCGGAAGTCCGCTTGATTGCTCAAGGCAGACAAGTCTAAATAAAGAATCACTCGCCTGCGTTGGGCGTGTAGCTTTCTAGGATAGTGACCTCCATGCTAATGTCTTGTCGAGGTCGATTATTGTTGTCGCGAGTCACTTGTGTAATGGCATCTGCAACCTCTATACCTTCAAGTACTTCGCCGAAGACGGTATACTCCATATCCAGGTCCGGGCGGCCGCCATAGTTTTTGTACCAATCGCGTTGTACTTCGTTATACACAATGCCTTTTTGCTGCTGAATCATATCGAGGCGAGCGTCGGTCTGCCGCTGCCCGGTCACGATATAAAATTGCGACCCACTACTCGCTCGTTGTGGGTTGTTGTTTCTGGCGGCAGCAAGAGCACCACGCAAATGTGGCTTCCCAATTTCTTCTTCGATCTGATAACCAGGACCTCCTGAGCCTAACGACTGGCCAGGTCCGGCTTCTTTACTTTCAGGATCACCACCCTGAATCATAAATCCAGGGACTACACGGTGGAATAGAGTGCCATTGTAGAATCCTTCCTCTGCCAAATTGACGAAGTTTTCAGAATGCCGGGGTGTGTCTTCGTATAGCATGACGACTATATCGCCCAGGCTGGTGCTGATGCGCGCATATGTAGGCCCTTTCTGACCGCAAGAGCTAAACAAGAGTGCAGCGATAGCGAAGAGAAATAGTGTGATTCTCATGGGTATTGCATTTTGAGGACGCAAGATATTTATTTACAATTTCCTGAGTTCAAAAGTTGTGTCTTTATATGCCTCCAGAGCTTCTAACTCATTTGCTACCCAAGTGTTCCAGGCCTCCTGCCTTTTTGAATCATAATAAACCTCTGAGTCATATTCATCTTGTTTCTCACTACACTGCCTCATGAAATCATTGTAGATTTCGGCCATCCTTTGCTGCAAGTTATCCTGCCTGGTCAGACTCTCGTAAACTGCCTTCCGCATTTTCCGAGCATAGATTTCTGATATGTCGAAATGTCTCTGCTCATGGTCTAATATCCAGACATCATTTTCA
>JBCBVN010000006.1:0-35018 GCA_039817625.1 Bacteroidota bacterium | reverse complement strand
GCCACGTCTCTGGTGACCGTTACGAAATTGTCCGAAAGCGTAAAGCATCCGGTAGCCAACTGCTCGCTCGCATTTAACCCGGCCTCTGCCAGCAGATCTCCTTGATAGCTAAGGCCCCACAAGCGGCATACGCCCAGGCCTGCACTTTCAAAGTCTACTGTACTACCTGCAGGTACATCTAGAATATTGTTCTCATCATCCGTGACCAGGAAAGTAAAAGCACCTCCACCGGCACCATCTACCTGAAAGTCAACCACGTCGGGAATACCATCGCCCGGGCACAGGAAGATTTCCGTTTCGTCGTCTTCGGTACTGACGGTTCCGCCTACCGGAATCTGGCGAACAACCGTAATAAAGTTATTAGATACAGCATGGCAGCCACTAGCCAGCGGAACATCGGTCAAAAAGTCGCCGATCGAGGCTGTCAATACGCCGTCGTAGGGCAGTCCCCAAACCCGGCATACGCCTACGCCAGAACCATCAAAATTGAAGCTATCGCCAAACAGGAAGAACATGATTTGATCATTCACATCCGTTACGATATAGACAAAATTGGCTAGTGCCGCATTGCCCGTACTGTCGAAATCTACAACATCGGGCGTACCGTTATTGGGGCAAATCAGAATGGAATTATTTCCGTCTTCTGTACTTACTGTTCCACCATCGGGTTCTTCACGGATGATGGTGATAAAGTTGTCTGTTAATGCATAGCAGCCATCTGCCAGAGCATCGGTATTGATCTGATCACCCATAGTCGCGAGCAAATCACCTTCATATGCTATGCCATACACTCGACACACGCCTGTACCCGCTTGATCAAAATCAACTGTGAGGCCCGCGGGAGTCCCAATAACCACACCGGCATCGTCAGTTACTATCAGGCTAAATTCTGGTGCTGTATTGCCTGAAACTGAAAAGGTAATTAAGTCTTCATTGCCATCATTGGGGCAGGTCGTGATGGTTTCCAGCCCAAACTCATTATCGAGCACTCCTCCTTCGGGCGCATCGAGTATAACCGTCACAAAGTCATCGCTGAGGTCGAAACAGCCCGTGGCCAATTCCGAGTTGGCAGCATCGTCGCCTACCATAATGGAAATAGCCCCATTGTAGCTGAGGCCCCACACTCTAAAGGTGCCCAGTCCTACGCCCTCGAAGTCTACGCTGGGCGGATCCACAAACCCAAGCACGATATTGTCTTCATTAGTAATGAGCAAGACATATTCTGCGCCTGTATTTCCATCTGGAACGAAAGTGAGCAGATCAGGAATACCATCTCCTGGGCAAAGCTCCACTTCATTGCTACCGTCTTCCAGGCTGATGGTTCCGCCTTCGACATCGTCGCGAATAACGGTTACAAAATTGTCGCTCAGGCTAAAGCACTCAGTAGCGAGCTGTGTATTGGCGGCATCATCACCAATTTCAGCCAACAGATCACCCCGATAGCTGAGGCCCCATACACGGCAAGTACCAAAGCCAGCGCCATCAAAGTCGATATTGCCGTCGGTGCTTAGACCCAGTATCTCATTATTGTCGTCGGTAATGACGAAGATGAACTCGCCACCTGATGCATTCTCCGATACAAAGAGCACGCTGTTGTCGGTACCATCGCCTGGGCAGACCGCTACAGGATCCTGACCATCGATACTGCGGACCGTGCCACCCTCTGTAGCAACTCTTTCGACCGTGACCAGATTGTCGGTAAGTGCAAAGCAGCCCTCGGCCAGTACATCTTCGATCGAACCGCCCATACCCGCAAATAGGTCTCCGAAGTAGGTCAGACCATACACCCGACAAGTGCCGCCACCGGCATCTTCAAAATCTACGGTTAGCCCCGGTGGAACACCAATAATCGTTCCATTATCGTCGGTTACAAGCAGGGTAAAGTTGGGACCGGAGTTTCCGCTCACTTCAAAAGTAAACTCATCGGCCAGGCCATCGCCCGGGCAAGTTGTTATTGACACCGAACCGCCATCAGTGGCTATGCTACCACCCTCGGGCAACTGCCGAATTACGCTCACGAAGTTGTCGCTCAGATCGAAGCAGCCCGTGGCCAGATCGGCTGTCGTAGCATCGTCGCCCACCATAGTAATGAGGAAGCCGCTGTAGCTCAGGCCCCAGACCCGACAAGTGCCAAAGCCGGCTGTATCGAAGTCTACATCTGGGCCATCCAGGAAGCCCAACACTTCATTATCATCGTCGGTGACCAACAGAGCAAAAGCAGGGCCACTATTACCAGATGCCTCGAAACTGACCACATCAGATATTTCATCATCCGGGCAGATTTCAATCTCGTCGCCTCCACCAACAAGGCTGATGGTGCCACCTTCTACTTCATCACGTAAGACAGTGACGAAATTCTCCGAAAGGTCAAAACACTCGGAGGCTAGGGCAACTTCCGCGGCATTATCGCCAGGACCAGCCAGAATGTCGCCCCTATAGCTCAGTCCCCAGACCCGGCAAGTACCAAAGCCAGCATTATCGAAGTCAATATCAGGGTCTTCGCTCAGCCCCAGTATTTCATTGTTGTCGTCGGTAATGACGAAGATGAACTCGCCACCAGACGCATCTTCAGAGACAAACAAAACACTATTGTCGCCGCCATCTCCGGGACATACCGCGACCGTATCTCTATCGTCGATTGTTCGTACGGTTCCGCCCTCGGTTGGAATGCGCTGAACCGTTACAAACTCAGCCGATAGGGCGTAGCATCCATCTGCCAGTGTATCGCTGTTTATATTGTCTTCTGGTTCTGCGAGCAAGTCACCTTCGAATGTGAGTACATAGACCCGGCAATCGCCAGCACCAGCATCTTCGAAATTGACACTCAGGCCACCGGGAAGTCCTAATATATTGCCGGCGTCGTCAGTAACTACCAGCGTCTGTGTTCCGCTACCGTCGATTATGATAAAATCGACAAAATCATCCTGGCCATCCGCGGGGCAAGTGGTGATTACCTGGCTGCTGTCGGCAGTGAGTACAGAAGCTCCTGCCAGAGACGTGCGATCTACTACGATGAAGTTGTCGCTAACGCCGTTGCAACCATTCCCTGCTGGAAGAACATCACCTACCTCAACAGGTACATCATTGGTGTAGCCCAGGGACCAAACATAACAGAGGCCGCCACCGGCGCCTTCAAAGTTGATTGTACCACTGGTATCTACAGCGAGCACGTTATTTGAGGTATCCGTCACGACAAAAGCGATATTGGGGGCGTCGTTGTCTGATGTGAAACTGATCAGATCATCCAGACCATCGCCAGCACATACAGATATGGTATCCTGGCCGGTGGTCGTACTCACGGTCGAACCACCTGGCGAACCGTTATTGACCGTTACAAAATTGGTGGTCAGTCCAAAGCAAGGCTCTGAAAGCTGGGCTGTATTAAAATCTTCACCCACCTCAGCGGTGATGAAGCCAAGGGTAGAGAATGCATACACGCGCAAAGTGCCCAGTGGCAGCATTTCAAAATCGATGAAGTTGCTAAATCCGATAGATACGATGATGTCGTTTTCGTCTACGACTACATATGCAAAAGATTGGGCCAGGGTGCTGGTCGCAAAGCGAATTCGATCGGGCTCACCATCGCCGGCGCAGGTACTGATTTCGGTTTCTCCGGTAAAGGCGACGAAGACCGTGGCGTCGTCTATACAACCATTGAGGAGAGAAAAATTACCTTGAGCTTGAAGTTTGGGCTGCTGAAAAAAACAACAAAAGAAGAGCAATAAAAAAACGGGTAGAGTGGGTCGCATGCTAATGTCTTATGAGATTTTCGAGGATCATGATTGGGAACACCAGTCAAGTAACATCAAATGTAGCGCTTAATTTTGGTAAAATTTAATATGTATACCGCCTGGAGTCGTCGAATTTGTCTGCGTTCGTTAGCTTTGTAAGGTTGTATTTCCACACCCTTTTGTCGACCTTCACATGCAACTCCCAAGAACTATCTACCAAGGCCGCATGTGGCGGTATTTATCTCTCTTCAGGCCGAAATCGAATCCCACTGCCTCTGCGTGGGCACCGAATCTTAGACTTTTCTATCTTGAAAGGGCAAGCGGACTTCCGCAGGTCGGTCGTTGGCTCGGCCTTTTTCCCTTTCTATTGCTGCTTAATTTCAGTTATGCCAAGGCCCAATCGCCAGAGGGTCTTCGGGTGAATTCTGATTTCACTGCCGACGAGCTCGTGCGAGAAGTCTTTGCCTCGGGTTCCTGCGAAACCATCAGCGATATTTCTGCTATTGGCAACCAGGACGGGATCGGCTTCTTCGAAGCCCCAGCAGACCTGATTGGGTTTAGTCGAGGCATTATTCTGTCAACTGGGCCCATCACCAACGCGCTCGCACCAAACATCGGAGGAAATACAGGAGGAGATCTGGGTGGTTTCGTCAATGATCCCGACCTGGATATCGTAGCCGCCAGAGACTTAAATGACCGAGTGGGCATCAGCTTCGACTTTGTGCCGCTACAGGAAGAAGTGAGCTTCAGGTATGTTTTTGCTTCAGAAGAATTTTGCGAGTTTGCCAACAGCGACTACAATGATGTTTTTGGCTTTTTTGTAAGTGGGCCGGGACTAGACGGTCCATACAGTAACGATGGTGTGAACGTAGCCTTACTACCGGAGTCTGGCCAGCCAGTAGCCATCAACACGATCAATCATTTGGTTAACAGTCAATACTACTTGTCAAATGAGCTATCACAAGACCGCCAGTTTTGTGGGTTGGACCCCTTCGAAAGTCCCAGACTAGATCGCATAGAATATGACGGTCAAACGGTGGTGCTCACGGCCAAGCTCACCCTCATTCCTTGCGAGCGGTACCAGATCAGACTGGTCATCTCAGATGTAGCCGATGAGAACTATGACTCCGCTGTTTTTCTCGAAGCCGGCAGTTTTGATCTCGGTGGTTCCGTAAGTCTGCAGGCACTCGGATCAGACACCGTGAACAATCGTATTTTTGAAGGCTGTGAGCAGCCCAGTTTCCGGTTTTTGAGAGGTACGGATAGTGATATCGCTAATGATCAAACCATCAATTATCGTTTTGGAGAGAACAGTACGGCGACTCCCGGAATAGACTTCGTTATGCCGAGTGGAAGTATAACCATTCCCGCCGGGGAAACCTTCGCAGATCTGATCCTGGAGACCATCCCCGATAATCTGGAAGAAGGTTCAGAAGACATTTGGCTTTACCTCGACATTCCTTGTGCTTGTTATACCGATTCCGTACGCATCAGCCTGGTCGACCCTGAACCCTTGGTGCTGGCACTGGAAGATGTCTACTATTGTCCCGACCAAATCGCGACACTACAACCCAATGTCAGTGGAGGTAGTCCACCCTACAGCTATAACTGGAGTTTCGGTAGTACAGAGGCCAATCCTCAGCTTAACCCTCCACTTCCTACGACTATTGGACTTACGGTAACTGATGCTTGTGGCCAGACTACCGGTGGCAACCTACCCACTTTCAGTAGTTCTCCACCTACCGCCAATTTGCCTAACCAAGATGTGGCAGCATGTTGGGGGGAATCCAGAGAGCTATCTGTTGAACTGGTGGGACGACCTCCCTTTTCGCTCACGTACCAGCGAAGCGGCAATACCCCTCAAACCATCACTTTCGAGGAAGACGGTCTACAGAGCTGGACTATCGAACAGGGCGGTCAATATCAACTGACGGCTGTCCGTGATCAGGCGTGCAATGGTACAGTCTCGGGCTCGGTGCCCGCCAATTTCTATCGTCCGGTCATCAACCCGGTCATTACAAACCCGACCTGCGCCAATGAGCAGAACGGCAGCATCAGCATTACGCACTTGTCTTCCGTACCACCCTATCAGTATAGCTGGAGTGGAGATACCGATGCAACGGGGACACTGGCTGACAACCTGAGCCGGGGACAGTACGGATTGACCATAACCGATGCCCTGGGCTGCAGAGACGAACGCCAGTTTGAACTGAGAGGTCCTAGCCCTCTGCTACCTGTTGCTGTCGACTGCAACCAGCTCAGACGACCACCATTAGACCTCAATGCCGATGGTGGGCAACCACCCTATATGTACAGCATCAACGGCATCGACTTCTTCGAAAGTGAAGGATTCAGAGACCTGGAAGCTGGATTTTACTACGATTTGTTCATTCGTGATGCTAATGGTTGTGAGGTTCTGCAGCCCGACTTCTTTTTACCGGCTTCTGTGCCCAGAACCGTTGCTCTGCCCAACTTCATTCCACAAGAACTGGGAGGTAGTGTGGTGATAGAACCAGAATATTTGGTGCCCTTTGATCAAATCGACTCTATAGCCTGGTTACCTGTAGACTTTTTCAGCTGTGCCGACTGTCCGGTAACCCGATTGAGTGCTCCTCAAAGCGGATCTATATCTATGGTGGTGACCGATCGATATGGGTGTGTAGATAGTCTGTCTGTGCTGGTGGGCATAGATGAGCAAGCCCCTCTTTTTGTGCCGACAGCCTTTAGCCCAGATGAAGACGGGCTGAACGACCGCCTTTCTGTTTTTGCCAACCGGCTCCAGGTAGAGCAGATCCTGAGCTTTCAGGTATACACCAGGTGGGGAAATCTGGTCTATGAAGATTACGACTTCCAGCCCAACAGCACGCGCAGAGGTTGGAATGGCCGATTTAACGGAAGCTTTATGCCTCCGGCCACTTATGTATGGGTAGCACGGATCAGACTAACGACTGGTCTGGAAGTGACGACCGGCGGAAGTACTAATTTGTTGAGGTAGAAAGTCTACGCCTCTTCCTCCCCTTCCTCTGGCATTTGCCCGTCTCTGTATAGCTGATCGAACATGCGATCTACCCGATACATCTCGTCCAGGGTATCGTCCATAAAGAGGTTAAACTCGGGTATGCGCCTGATCTGGCGCTTTAGTCGACTGGCGAGCGAACTGCGCAGGCGCCCGTACTCTTCTTCGAGCTGTAGAAGGACCGCTTGCTTGTTTTCCGTGTTCCAGACACTGAGATAAATCTTGGCCAGACTCAAGTCTGGTGATACCTGAACGGAGGTAACGGTAACGAGGGGCTCTACCCCATAGATGTAGGATCCCTCTCCTTGAAGAACCTGACTAAAATTCCGCTTGATCAGTTCGGCCACCTGGCCTTGGCGTTTACTCTGCATGATGGGGGAATAACGCTTGTATTGCTCGGTTAGTTGCAGGAGCAACGAGTCTGGTTTCTCAAGACGAGCGAAAGCGAGACCAGATGGTATCATATCTACGAAAGTGAGCGGAGTGAACACCCTAAGTTCCCGTTTCTTCCTTACCTTTAGGCTACAATTTGTGTTAAAATTGACCCAGCGCAAAAGTATCCTTGATAATCCGCTAACTTACTTGAAGGGCGTGGGGCCTGCCAAGGCAGATCTGTTGCTACAGGAGATGAGCCTGGCGACCTGGAGGGACCTCTTATATCAGTACCCGTTTAGATATATAGATAAGACGAAATTTCATCAGGTAATCGACTTACTGCCCGATAGTGGGGAGGTACAATTGAAGGGTAAGCTGACTCGATTGGATGTGAAGGGGGACGGAAGAAAGAAAAGACTGGTCGGTCGCTTGCGCGATAGCAGCAATGCCTCTTTGGAGTTGGTTTGGTTTACGGGGGTGAGCTATCTGGAGCGCATGTTCAAAGTAGGGCATGAGTACGTAGCCTATGGTCGTGTACAGGAATTTGGCGGCAGATTGTCGATCAGTCACCCAGAAATGGAGTTGCAGGCTGATGCGTCCAAGGAACCGGCAACCAGTTTTGCGCCTGTCTATCACAGTACCGAGAAACTGAACCGGAAGGGACTGGATAGCAAGGGGAGGCGCAAGCTGATTAAGGCCATTATAGAGCAATTGCCCAGCCAACAGCCTACCGAGATGCTACCACCTGCGGTAGTCCAACAACTAAAGCTAATCCCGCACGCTGAAGCCCTCCGATATATTCATTTTCCAAAAAATCAGGAAGACCTGAATGCAGCCAGGCGGCGATTGAAATTCGAAGAGCTCTTCTTGCTGCAAATGCGATTGCTACAACTGAAGACACAGCGAGAAGGCCAGATTTTAGGCTATCGATTTGCGCAGATCGGACCGGTTTTCAATCGGTTTTTTGAAGAGAAAATTCCTTTTGAGCTGACGGGTGCTCAGAAGCGAGTACTGAAGGAAATCAGGCGAGACCTGGGGCGAGGCATTCAGATGAACCGACTGCTGCAAGGGGATGTGGGCAGCGGTAAAACCATGGTTGGCCTGATGAGTATGCTCATGGCCATAGACAATGGCTACCAAGCGTGCCTGATGGCGCCAACGGAGATACTGGCCTACCAGCACTACGAGTCGATCCGTGAATATGTGGAAGGGCTCGGACTGGAAGTCGCCTTCTTGTCTGGTAGCATCAAAGGGAAAAAACGACAGCAGATACTCGATGAGCTGGCTGCCGGAAACATACATATTCTCATAGGTACACATGCTCTGATCGAACCCTGGGTAGTCTTCGAAAAACTGGGGATGGTCATCATAGACGAGCAGCATCGATTTGGTGTCAAACAGCGGGCAAAACTCTGGAAGAAATCTAAACCGTATCCGCCTCATGTGCTGGTGATGACGGCTACGCCCATACCGCGCACCCTGGCCATGACCCTATATGGCGACCTGGATGTGAGCGTGATCGACGAGCTGCCACCCGGCCGAAAGTCCGTAGAGACGCTGCACTTTTATGAATCGAGGCGGGAGCGCGTATTTGGCATGATCCGCGAAGAGCTCGCCAAAGGCAGGCAGGCCTATGTGGTCTATCCGCTAATCGAAGAGAACGAGACGCTCGACCTACTGGCACTAGAGCAAGGCTATGAAGAGATGCTGCATAAGTTTCCGAGACCCGACTATCAGATCAGCATTGTGCATGGCAAAATGAAAGCTGCGGATAAGGAGGCCGAGATGCAGCGGTTTAAGCGAGGAGAGACCAACATCATGGTAGCGACTACCGTGATTGAAGTAGGGGTTAATGTGCCCAATGCGACCATCATGGTGATCATGCATACGGAGCGATTCGGCTTGTCGCAATTGCACCAACTGCGCGGGCGCGTAGGCCGGGGCGGTGATCAGAGTTACTGCATCTTACTGTCGAGTGTTAAGCTGAGCAAAGTCGGCAAAGCGCGCATCAATACTATGGTCGAAACCACAGACGGTTTCAAAATAGCGGATGCCGACCTACGTTTGCGCGGCCCTGGTATGATAGATGGCACCCAGCAAAGCGGCGTTTTACAGCTCAAATTGGCCGATCTGGCTCAAGACACCAAGATGCTGCAGGTGGCCAGAGAAATGGCCTTGCGCATATCGGAATCAGACCCGAAATTGGAGTTGCCCCAACACCATGCCCTGGGTGCTTATCTTAAGCAGTTTATGGGCGCGATTAAGGGTTGGGGAAGGATATCTTGATTCTTATGCGACTCGCTTTATTTTTTTATTTCCTTGCTTTATGTGTTCCTCTGATCTACAGTCAGATGTCACCTGAAGATTATTATGTGCAGCCATTACCGCCTGAAAGCTGTGAGCAAATCGATGAGGTCAGGTTGGTTTTTGATGAGGATTCCTTGACTTTATTTATATGCAATTTTACAGACACCACCATTACTCATTTAGGTTATTTGGGCTATATGCTGAGCTACTGCGAAGTGCTAGACGGGCAAGGGAGCTGGGTACCAGTATATCACCAATTTGGCTGTGGAACTGGACTGGAATATAACCCTGTGCCTTCCTGTTCTTATTCGTTTGGCCGGTCAAGAGTCAGGCTTAAAGACTATCTAGGATATAAACTTGAGCCATTTCAAACGAAGGTGCGAATTTGTGTGCGGACCGAGCAAGATCCCATTTGCACTACAGAATTTGACATGGAGGTCGATAAATTTCTGCTGTTGGGACCATTCATTTCAGGCTATAGAATGAGACAAATAAGATATCTGAAAGGGGATATAGATGAGTTTGAACCCTTTAGCCGCTATGATGATGAGTTGAAGGATTTATATGAGCAGGCTGGGCTAGAAAGTGATTTTCCGCTTGCAGTGGATTAAGTCTAGCAAACTATCTACTTAGTATGTTTTCTTCCCATTCTTCCATTTTATTCCTTAGCGAGGTGACTATTTCCAGATACTCCCCAGACACCTCCCGCTGCTCAAACGGATCTTCGCGGAGATTATAAAGTGCATAGTTGTCTTCCTCCGTTTCATACATTTTCCACTGGTCGAAAAGAATGGACGTCTTTGAACGAGCATGCCAAAACAGTGGGCTTTGTCTATCTTCCGGCACACCAAAAAGGACTGGGCTCTTGTCCTCCCCTTGTAGTTTCAAGTTGGAAATATCGAGATCAAGCACTGCGCATACAGATGGCAGAAAGTCTATAGCCGAAACCACTGAAGTACTATCTACTAGCTGTCGGCCCAGCCTTTCAGGCCACCTGATGATAAACGGAATTTTTACCCCGCCTTCCTGGGTAGAGTGCTTTTCCCCCCTATACCCGCCAGAATAGCCCAGCATATTGTAGGTGTTGGGATCGTCTTTTTTCACATCTATTCTACCGGGGCCGTGATCGCTGGAAAAGACAATCATTGTATTTTCCTGAAGTCCCAAAGTATCTAGCCCTGCCAAAAGTCGACCTATTTGCACATCGAGCCGATAGAGTTCGGAGAGATAATTTATCATCGAGCTATCGATATCGACAGCATCTCTTTCCAGTATGTTCAGCTTATGCTGAACGTACCAATCTCCAAACATTTCCTTTTCGACTGCGAGGCTATCGAAAAGGTCATGAGAAGCTGCCGTCGCTCCAGGTACGGGAAAGTGGGTACTATGCGTCCAGATGTTGAGATAAAACGGAGCTTCCGTATGCTCTTGAATGAAGGAGAGCGCCCTATCGAAAACCGTTTGATCTTTATTGTTAGGATCTATTTTCTCCCGTTCGCTTGGCCTGAAGGAATCGATGCCGAATGACTCATCGAATGACCCCATATGCCATTTGCCCACGTGACCGGTAGCGTACCCGTACTGTTTTAAAATATTGGTCAGCACAAGCACATTTTCCTCGCGGTTTTTGAGACTTCCTCCTGGTATGTCATTGGGGTATCTGCCTGTCATAAACGCCGTTCGACTAGGTGCACAGGTAACGCCAGCAGCATAAAAGTTTTTCAGCATCATCCCATCTTCTGCCAGTGCGTCCAAATTGGGCGTTATGGAATATGGGTGTCCGTAGCAAGATAAATCTCCATATCCGAGGTCGTCTGCCAGGATAAAAATAATATTTGGACTATTGGGATCGAATGGTTTTACAGGAAGGCGTTCCAAGTCTGTTGATGTGCTCTGGCAAGCCGAGATACATAGTGCTATGATGATTATTAGCGGTATAGTTTTTATGGTCATAACTCGATAAGTTAGCTTAAGCTGTCTAGTTTTTTAAAACCTCTTTCCAGCCGCTACCCTCTGCATATTTTTTAACGGCTTCATTTCTCTTCATCAAAAAGCGCGTTAGGTAACTCCTTAAAAGTAACCAATCGGCCAATTGCCCTAATGGCCCCAGCGGAGAGACATATACCAAGATGTCGGTCATGATGGTGCTTCCTTCACACTCTTCGAAAAGGTGCTCGTGCTTCAGACTTTTAAAGACGCCCTTCTGCATCTCATCTACAAAAAGGCGAGGGGGGTCGAATTCTGTGATTTTGGAGGTTAATTCCTGAAAGACGCCAAAATGCTTTGCCCGCCAGGTAACTGTCTCTCCTCCACTAATCAGCCCAGACGTAACACCTGCTATAGCCTCTTCCCGAGTACTTGCCGTCGAAATTTTGTGCAGATCGATGCTTCTAGCCAAATCAAAAACGCGCTGGATTGGAGCTTCGATTTCGGTCTTCAATTTAATAGTGGGCATGGGTTATAATTACAAGCGGACTGCAATATACCCGCAGATAGAAAACAGCACCAATTTCTATATTTACCTCCAACTACCTATCGAACATGTATACCAAAAAAGTATTCCGGGCCATAGACATGGCCAGATGGACTCGTTATGAGACCTTTTTCTTTATTGCTCTTGTCTCGGGCGTGGTGGCCCTGAGCTACTTCTTTGACCTCAGCTGGATAAAAATTCCCTGGACACCCCTGGCTCTTATCGGTACGGCCGTGGCTTTTGTGATCGGTTTCCAGAACAACTCCGCCTATGGCCGAATTTGGGAGGCCCGAAAGATTTGGGGTGGCATCGTCAATACTTCGCGCACCTTTGGCATGTTTGTGCAGGACATGGTCACCAACGAGCACACCAACATCGAGCTATCCAAAGAAGAGCTGCATCACGAAATCAAAACCCTCACCTACAGACACATCGCCTGGATGACAGCGTTGCGCCACGCCATGCGCGCCTCCAAGCCCTGGGAAACGGTATTGAACGAGAAAACCAATCGGGAATGGAGGGAAATCGTTCACCCACCAGAGTGGGATTCGACGGTAGAGGAAGATCTTAAACCCTATCTCTCTGAAAAGGATCTGGCCTACGTCATGAGCAAAAACAACAAGCAGACAGCCGTGCTTTACCTGCAGTCGCATCACCTCAGGCGACTCAAAGAAGAGGGTGCCATTTGGGGCTTTTCCTTCCTGCAAATCGAAAGGGTCTTAGAAGAACTCTTCACACTACAGGGTAAGTCGGAGCGCATCAAAAACTTTCCTTACCCGCGTCACTTCGCTTCCCTAAATCACTATTTCATGTGGGTGTTCGTACTGCTGTTGCCCCTGGCTATTGTACCCCAATTTGCAGAAATAGGTGCAGGCATGATGGCAGAGCACCCAGCCGTAGGTAGTCTGTTTGTTTGGCTCGCGATTCCATTCTATGTGATCGTTGCCTGGGTTTTTCACACCATGGAGCGCATAGGTCGTACGGGCGAGAACCCGTTCGAAGGGTCGGCCAATGATGTGCCCATCTCCACCATTTCGAGAGGGATTGAAATTGACTTGCGCCAAAATCTCGGCGAGGCAAAGGAAGACATCCCAGAGCAGTTTCCGATGAAATACGATACGCAGATGTAGGATCCCTCATCCTTACCACTCTGGCAGGTAACCCAGCATACTCAGGACTTTCAGCAGAATCGTCGCGATACTCGATATGGCGAAGAATATCAGCAAGCTATTGCCACCTTCCACCTGGTAGATGCTTTGACCAGTCATAGCCCTGACTTTGCGTACCATCAGAAAAGGGACTAAAAACAAAACAAAAGCACAGACCACACCAGCATAACCTATGGCGATAATGAACCCGTTGGGGAAGAGGAAGCTCAATAAGCCAGGTGGAAGAAAAGTGACCATGGCGGTAAAAAGTCGCTCCCTCGGCGTATCTGCAAAAGAGAAAAGGTCTGCCATATAGTCAAATAGGCCCAGGCCTACGCCCAGGAAAGAACTTACAATGGCAAAATTTGAAAATACCGTGAGCGCGGTATTCAGGAAACCGCGTTCTCCAGTGTCTGTAAGTGCGTTGACCAACACTCCCATATTCCCCCCAGACTCATTAATAGCGACAAAGGCATCTCGGGAAATATTTCCAAATACGACGAAGAGGAATAGTGCATAAACGATTAGCGCTATGAGGGAGCCCAGCAGTATGGCCTTTTTAATCTCCATCGGCTCTTTCCCATAAAACTTGTACAGACTAGGCACAATCGCACTAAACCCAAAAGAAGTCAAAAAATAAGGTATGGCTGCCCAGATATACCAAAAGTAATCGTCAGATTGGCCGATGGTATTCAGCAATGTTGTCACTTCCACCTGCCACGCAAAACCAGACATGGAAAGCAGAAAAGTCCCCGTCATGCCCACGACCAGCAGGGTAGAGATTCTTCCGACAAGCTGGGTACTCGTCCAAACGACCAGTGCCAGGCCACCACCCAAAACCAGCCCCAGAAGGTTTTGAGACAAACCCATGCCATCTAGTTTTTCCAGACCTATGGTAGAGCTCGCCATACTCCCGAAGGCGCTGAAATAGGCATATAGCAGAATGAATAACAGGAAGGTGATGGCGGCCCCAGAGACGGTATTCCACCCTTTGCCCAGAGTGCGTTTCACCAAAGTATTAAAACTAGCTCCAGGCTCAAACCGGACATTGACCTCCAGCAAGTAAATACTAGACAAATAGCTGATATACCAAACAAAAACCAGACACAGAAGCCCCCAAACAAACCACATTCCCGAGGCTACAACAGGCAAGGAAAACATGCCTGCCCCGACAGCTGTACCGGCGGTTAGCATGACTCCTGAGAGTATGGACTTTTTGTTCAAGACAAATTTTTTCTGGTTCCGCTTCAAAAGCAAGTTGCGCTAAAAGTACGCTACAAGCAACTATTCCCTCTGGTCTATTAGACATCATGCGAAACCGGTACTTATCTTGGGCTTTCTGGGCCTTATCCTTCACGAATAAATTTTCCAGCCCTACACTGATCCCTCCTTTAGAGGGTAACATTTCAAAATACGAGACACTAAAAAGCACCCCTAAATGGAGCCAACCATAATCACATCAGCAGCATTAGCCATAGGAAAACTGGCCTACGAGGGGGTCATCTCTAATCGAGTTGATGGTCTGTTTTGTCAGTATGGTAATAAGGTCATTAAATCCATTACCGCAAACCTAAAAGCTCCCGAAAACCACGACATCCTAAAGGCCATGCGCAGGGCCCAACTCAACAGCACGCTAATTGCGGTAAAAAGTGTCAGTAAAAAATACAAGCTCTGGGATAAGCTCACCACGAGTGCGCCTGCCAACCTGAAGGAGGTTTTGCTCTACCTAAACAGAGAACTCAAGAATCTCGACAAAGGCATCCTAAACAAAATCGATACAGACAATCTTCACGAGCTCGACCTCAACCTGGTTCCCAGGGGGGTGTCTACAGAGGAGCGAGTACAAGAATTTGCTGCGACCCAGAAGCAGAACATGGTAGAAGAGCTGCAACGCGCCAAGCTTGCCTGGGTAGAAATAGCCCTGAAAGACGCCATCCTAAATGGGTGGACAGCAGAGGGGCAAGAGCTTGACTGGTATACCCTGGCGTGTGGTTTTTTTGCTGAAGAATTGAAAACCAACCCGCGCCTATCGGCCATCATTCAGACAGAATACCTGGCAGACATAAAAAACGACACCAGATCATTCAATGAAAATATCGATGCCTTCATCAATCGTGTAGAGTCTATTCTTCCTCAGGCAGAAGGCATCATTGAGCTTATTGAAAGTAATAAGGAAGAAATAATAAAAGCCATCTCTGATGTAGAAGAAGGCACTCAAAAAATAGCGTCTAAAATTGATCAGATTGATCAAAAAATAGACGACATCTTATCCGGGAAAACCGACAACAGCCCCATTGAAGTCTTCAACCACAACATGAAGACCAAACTGGGTCTTAGTCCGGAAAAGGAAAAACTTTCTGAAGTCGTGCTCGAGTATGTCAACGAGCAAGCACGCTTTTTGTACACTCGGGAAATTTATGGAGACCATAAAACCAACTACGATACCTACGTATGGGATGAAGTTTTTGGCCCGAATGAATACAAAGCAGAATCCCAATTCATAGCAACCATTGCCGAAGACAACCAGGAAGTCAAATTAAGCGCTACTCAGGCCATAGCCGACGGAGAAGATCGCATTTGGATTGTCGGAGACGCAGGGGTTGGCAAAACCACCACTTTATATAGTATCTTCTTTTCTATGGTCCTGGAGGGGAATGGAGATGCGGCACCTCTACTTCTTCAACCCCAGGAATTCGACAGCTTTGATATTGAGCTATTCAACAACACCAATAATATCGTTGAAACCCTGATTATCATATGGCTACAAAATCGAGGAATACTCAAAAAGACATACAAGGAAGAGCATCAATTTCATTTGTATCGGAAAGATCCGACCGTTCAGGCCATTGTCAGCCATTTCGTCTCCGGACTCAAGAGAGGGAATGTCATTTTATTGATAGATAGCTTCGATGAGTTATCGCGAATGTCGTTTCAAGCAGATATTTTTAAACGGCTGTTTAAGCTCATCAAAAAATATATCTGCGCCTCTAGACCCGAGACCTACCTGTCGGAATCTCCCAACAAAAGAGCCATACACATTCGTGCACCCTGGGCCAATCCAACCATCAAGAAATATCTGGAAAAGAAAGATGATCTCCCACCAGCCTGGAGAAATTTAATCTTCAACTACATAGAGGATAACGAGCAAGCTGATTGGCTCAAAAACCCGAGATACCTAAACCTCTTGATTGAGCACATCCAGCACAACCAATCCAGGGCCGCTAAAAAGTTTGGGGAAAAGGAAATACTGGCTTTCCTGTCTTACGGAGAATACGCCCTCTTTCATAGAATATTCGACTCCGCATTTGAGCGAATAGAACGGCATATGGAGTTGAACGGTGTCAGATCAAACAAGAGAGAAGTCGAATCTACCCTGACCCAAATTGCCATCAGTCAGTTGGAAACTGGAAACTACATCCTAACGGACAAGCAAAAAACAGAGAAGCCTCACTACTGGAAGGCCATACTGTCAGAATCGTCCTTGATTCGGGAAAAGACGCGAACCGGGTCGGATGATGCCGTGCTTATTAGCCTGCTGAATCACAACCTGGTTGACTATTACATTTCAGATGACATCACCAGGCAAGTGCTGGATGAGTCGCTCTCGAAACAAGAATTGAGCTTTCGCCAGCTATGGACAAAAAATCTGCTAAGCTATGTCAGTCAGTATATGTGGGAAAAATGTACCAAAGGGCATTTAACGGAAGCAGAAGTCATCGAAAAGGTCTGGACAAAAATCCAACAGCTCAAATTACCAGCTTTACAAACAGGAGTTGGATTCAGGCAAGAGCAAATGGACATTCCATTTGAAGACCAGTTTCAGACCATAAACCTCATCCAACTGCTCATCCAATTCGAGACCGACCGGCTAGCGATGACCAAAGTGGCTAAAAGATCCAGCTTGAGGGCAGGGATAATATTCTCTCACCGAACTAATTTTTCTGACTTAGACCTGTCCAATATTGACTTAAGTGAGATCAAATTCGTCAACTGCGATTTTTCAGGCAGTATCCTCTATTGCGCTAACCTTTCCAATGCCGTTTTTGAACAATGCGATTTTGCAGGAGCCAACCTCAGATTTGCCAGCGCCACCAACGCTACTTTCAAGAACTGCTCGTTCAGTTTGCCCACAAACCGGGAAGACTCTGCCTTCTTGAAATTTCAGATCAAAGGAATTGCGCTGAAGAGATCCTATTTCAAAGAATCTTCTGAAGAACTCACCCCCGACATTTTGCTGCAAAATGGGGCTATTGACCTGGGCTCCAGATATGCGAGTAAATTTGGCCGTGACTTCCTGAAAAACCAGAAAAAATATCTTGGAGAAGGCCTCAAAATAGCCGAAGACTACTACATGGACGACGCCATTATGCCCACCATTAAAGACATGGGCAGAGGGAAGAAAAACGTTATCCTGGTAGACCTCATGGCAGGTGGAAACAACGACCGGATCAAACGCTTCTTCAAGCAAAACACCAACCTGAGTATCCTTGCTGTTGACAAGGATACCGAGCAGTTGAAATCCGTACAAATTGCCGTTGGATACAGATTTAAAGTCGTCAAAAAAACCATTTCCGGTGCTATTGGCCTAAGGGACCTGATCCGTCAATTATTCAACACAACTTTCGACAAGATCTCAGCTAGAGCCGGCTTTAAAAAGCTCACTGAGCAAGCAGATATCATCATCGGCAAAAAGGCAATACACGAAATCAGCAGAGACCAGCAAAAAAAGCTCATCGAAGACTGTTTTCAAGCCTTAAGTCCAGGAGGTAGGCTGATTTTATTTACAGATTCACCGCCCGCCATTTCAGAAGAAGGTTTCAAACGCCTTCAAGAGCTTAAGAAACTAGTACAATCCGGTCAAAATGCTGACGTGATTCGCCACGAGCTTGTAGACTCGCTGAAACTGGGCGATAGCTCAGACGATGTGGCTATTTTCTCCAACTTGTGGGTCTTGCTGAAAGACTGGGCCAACCGAAACAAAGGGGAAGTCCAAAGGCGATATTTCAGCAGCATTAATGAAATCAAATCCTGGGCAAACGAGGCTGGATTTAAGACAATGAAGGAGCCTTTCCGTGAGCACTATGACCTAACCGCCAAGTTTTTCAATGAATTTGCCTTTAACCAGATTGAGCTATTGCTAGAAAGAGCACCAGACAGCAGCCTAAGCACCGCTAACAAGCAGTTGATTGCGGAGTATATAAAAGGTACGCCCAGGCACAAGGTGTTCTTCGACTTCGCGGAGCATCACCTGTTTACCGACAAAGCCAGGGAAGAACACACCTCGCTTGGGCGCGCATTAGACGCCAAGCAGGTCCCGCTGTCCGACAAATTCAGGGAAGTCAATTCCCGACTGGAGAACATTGACTTGCCCTATCAAAATGGCGTCTCATTCAGATTTAGCGTACACGTCGTTGAATTCGAGAAGCCCAAATAGATCACACAAGTGAAACTGTATGCTTTAAGCGGTTTGGGTGCAGATGAAAGAGTGTTTCAGTATTTGTCACTAAATATTGATTTAATACCCATTCCTTGGATTGTGCCCAAAAACAGAGAGACCATTAAGGCCTATGCTCAAAGGCTATTTGAAAACGTCAATCTGGAAGAACCCTACGGTATACTTGGCGTCAGTTTCGGTGGACTAGTAGCCGTTGAAGCTAGTAAAATTCACAATCCGGGAATAACTATCCTGATTTCTACGGTAGAGGTTCGAAGCGAGCTAAGATTAATATACAGATTGATTGGCCAGACCCAGATCATCAATGTTATCCCATCCCATCTATTTAGCCCACCTAAGCTTTTGGCCTATTGGCTATTCAGCACTAAGTCTAAGTCGTTGTTGGGCAACATTCTGGATGATACTGACCCCAAATTCGCCAAGTGGGCCATCGATGCATTCATAAGCTGGCAAAATCAAGATAGAATTAGCTCTCCACTATTGAGAATTGGCAGTGCGACAGACAGACTTATTCCCGCCAGGGGAGATCAAACATTAGTAAAAGGAGGCGGACATTTTATGATCGTAGATAAAGCTGAAGAGATCAGCGAAATAATAAATAGAGAGTTAGAAGTATTAAGCCCAGGAGAGTAGTATTATTACAATAGCAAGCACCAGACAACACAAGATACCGTGGCAAACGTAGAATCCTTCATATACACCCGCCCGGGCGAAGAGCGAGAGATACTCTTTTACTTTCACCAGCTGCTTACGGAGGAAATGGGACTAGAACCTAAAATCCGTTTCAAGATTCCTTTCTATTTCAATCGGTCATGGGTCTGTTATTTGAACCCCATTAAGCAAGGAGGTATAGAGCTAGCCTTTTTGCGTGGTCGCGAGCTATCCAATGTGCAAGGACTACTGGTCAGCAAAGGAAGAAAACAGGTCTATGGGATAGATTGCTATTCCCTAGCTGAAATTCCGCGGGAAGCCATTTACGAGATCATTCAAGAAGCCATACTCCTGGATGAAAGCTGAATGGATCTATACCAACCCTCCGTCTACACCCAATCTTACGCCATTAGGCAGTTGGCTTTCCAGCTCTGCAGCAGGTGGAAATAAATGACTCAAATGTGTAAGGTAGGCCTCCTTGGGATTGATCCGCCGTATCTCTTCCAGTGCTTCTTCCAGATTGAGGTGGCTGTGATGTGGCCCCGGTTGCAAAGCGGAAATGACTAACTTATCCAATCCTTTAAGCATGGCATAGGCCTCTTGTGGCAAGGTTTTCACATCGGTCAGATAAGCGTAGTTGCCGCAGCGAAAGCCAACCATTTCCAGTTTGCCATGTAGGACGGGAATCGGCAAAAACTCCAGCTCTCCGATTCGGAAAGGCTCTCCTACCTGAATGGTCTGTAAGCTTAACCTGGGTACCCCGGGATAAGGGTTTTCAGCAAAGGCGTATTCAAACCGTTTTTTGAGTTGAGCAACCACCCGCGGAAGTGCAAAAACAGGTATCTCTGCACGTTGTCTGAAACAGAAAGGACGCAAATCATCAAGACCCGCCACGTGATCGTTGTGCTCGTGGGTAATGAGCAAGGCGTCTAGCCAGTTGATCTGATTGGTCAGCATCTGCTGCCGAAAATCGGGACCCGCATCGACAACCACACTCGTATTGCGCGACCTGAAATGCGCGGCGACGCGTAAGCGCTTATCTCTGGGGTCGGTAGATCGACAGGTTTCACAATCGCAGCCAATGACGGGAACGCCCTGAGATGTGCCGGTACCAAGCAAGCGAAGTGTGACCATGTGCGTAAGGTAATATGATTACTATCGCTTTTGTTCCCAGGCCCAGGCAGAGCTTATGATATCATCGACGCTATACTGGGGTTCCCAACCGAGTTCCTGGCTGGCGTGGTTGCGATCCGCATATATGGCTACGACATCGCCATCACGCCTGGGAGCAACTTCATAGTTTAGCTTTTGTCCCGTAACACGCTCAAAAGCACTGATGATCTCCAGAACGGTCAGACCTTCTCCAATCCCCAGATTAAAAATTGAGGGGTTGGTCTTCGCCTTGCCCGCCATGAGGTATTCCAGAGCCAGCGTATGGGCATGAGCCAAATCCATGACGTGCAGATAATCGCGCACAGCGCTGCCATCGCGAGTATCGTAGTCATCTCCGAAAACCATCAGCTTTTCCCGCTTGCCCATGGCTACTTCCATCAGTACCGGCACCAGCTGTGGATTGACTCGGCGGGCATCCTCGCCTATATGTACAGAGGGGTGCGCGCCTGCCGGATTGAAGTAGCGCAGTAAAATGGTAGAAAAGTCAGGATTGGCCCGGCAGTAATCCTGGAGTATATCTTCGCCCATCTGCTTGGTACGCGCATAGGGCGACTCCGCTTCCTGACGAGGCGTTTGCTCGGTCACAGGAAGGCGGTCAGGATTGCCATACACCGAGCAAGAACTGGAAAAAACCAGGTTGCCCGATCCCTGACTGGCTAGCCCTTCTATCAGATTGAGCAGGCTGTTGAGGTTGTTGCGAAAGTAAGCCAGAGGCTCCTGGACCGACTCGCCAACCAGTTTATAGGCCGCAAAGTGGATGGCACCATCAAAGCGTTCCTGGCTGAACAACTTCTTTGTTTCCTGAGGATCGGCGAGATCGATCTGATGGTTCTGTATGCGCACCCCCGTTATGGCCTCGATGCCCTCCAGCACTCGTGCATTGGCATTGTGCATATTATCGGCAGAAACTACCTCAAATCCATTTTCGATGAGGTCCACTACAGTATGACTGCCTATGTACCCACAACCGCCGGTAACCAGAATTTTCCCTTTACTCATGATGCAATTTGATGTCTTCCGGGTCTATATCTATACCCATTTGGGCCATTAATACTGTGGCATTAAATGATTGACTGACGCCACGCTTGATTTTATAATCGAAGTCGAGTTGACCATCGACAATATCGACTTCCATCGCATAATTCTCCACTTCGCTACCGGGCTCTTTCTCCATCTCGGCCAATTCCAGATCGTGAGTCGCAATGATCCCGGCGCCCTCTGCCCTGATGAGTTGCCTGATCAGGGCTCTGGCGCCCGTATGCCGATCTCGGCTATTGGTTCCCTTCAGTATCTCGTCGAGGAGAAAAAAGACCGAAGACGGCTTCCCTGCTGCGTCATACCCATCTGCTTGAGTCGCCGAGGGAGACTCTACGGAATCAATGATGGATTTCAGCCGCTTCAACTCGGCAAAAAAGCTACTCGTATTATCGCTGAGGTCGTCTTGGGTGCGCATGCTCGTCCAGACCTGTAGGGGTGGTAAGCTCATCGAGCGCGCACAAACCGGGCTTCCCGCCTGCGCCAAAACCAAATTGATGCCGACCGTGCGCAACCAGGTCGATTTTCCGGCCATATTGCTACCGGTCACCAAGTGGATGTGTCCATCAGTCGCGCAGCTAAATGCGTTGGACACGCGCTTGCGCGGATCGATCAGCGGATGGGCCAGTTCGACAGCGCTAACCTGGGCCACTTTAGCCATTTCGGGCCATGCCCATTGGGGGTGATTATGGTGCAAATTGGCCCAGCTCATGAGCGCATCAACCTCTGCCAGGGTATCAAACCACCCAGCCAGCGCATCCTTATATTGAAGTCGCCATTTGTCGAGCGTCCGCTGATGGTGCAGACTATACAAACCGCCAATTTCAAAGAGAATCGACAGGGCATTATATCGAAGGTCTAAACGATTGATGGCATGGCTCAATTGGCCGATGGCTTTTGAAGCCTCTCCATCATTTCCGAGTTGAGCATGCAGTCGCTGCCAGTACTTGGATTGCCCTTCTCGCTCTTCGATCAATTCGATCAACCCTTTGTAGCGATTAAGGGTGTCACCTGAGATAGCTGTTCTCTCGTGTATGTCGTTGCTTTTTGATTTGTACTTCCGCAGGTAGTAGCCGGCAGGTAACAGGCAGATCAAGGCAAGTAATACAGGCTGACCAAGGTATAGTAAGTAGAAAAAGAGAATGGTCAGGACCGGGGCCAGATACATCGCGACCAAGGCTCCCCGATCTGGCGAGTCACCTCCCAATAGTGGAGGCAAGTTCACCCATTCCAGAAGCTCGGCTATCCGTCCTTCTTTTTCCTGGGTTTCCATACCTCTGGCCCGGAATGCATGGCACCAGTCCGGCTCGGGCCCCAACTCTTTAATCGCTTCTTGCTTTTCACCAATTAGGTCCGGCGAGAAGGGTTGTTGAAGTTGCCCGGCCAGGAGATCACTACCCAGGCGTGTAACTGTCCGATTCAGAAATTGAAAAATGGAGTTTGGCCCAAAGACATCCAGATCCCCTGCATACGGATGATCTGTAGATAAATAATCAGCTCCGTCTGGCCAGTAGCTGAAGTCGTGGTCGAGTGCACGCAGCTCTGCCGCCGCCAGATCTGATCTTCGCCTGGCTGTTTCGGCGGCTCGCAAAACCGATCGATGCCGCTCTATTCCCAGGCTAATCAGGGGCAGCAAAAGAACAATTACACCAATAGCCACCCCAATATGATATGACCATATCACAATCAAACCCGCTGCCAAAGCAAAAAATAAGAATAGGCGTAGCAACGCCAGCTGATCATATCTCTTCTTAAGGCGGGTAGATTCTTCATCGAAGCGTTGCCTCCGATCCTCGTAATATGCTAAAAGCTCATTCTGCACGCCACAAAGGTACATTTAGCACTTGTGGAGAGATCAATTTTTGAAGGAAGGCTACCAATTTTTAATTGGCCACCTAAAATCAAGGTCGTATTTTGCCTTTTCTATGAGCCTTGACTCAGCGCCATTGGTAATACCTATTTCGACCCCGTACAGCAGTGGTACAGGTTTTTATTTACCCACATACGGTTGGGTAGTCACGAGTGAGCATTTAGTACGTGACAATGCCCAAGTTATCGTCAGTCACCCCGAAAAGGGACGCATGCTTCTTCCCGTCATTTATCTGGACCCCTATTACGATCTGGCGTTGCTCGCTACAGAAGACGATTGGCCGAAGGCAAGCGATTCACAACTAACCGACACGGCGTATATCCCAAAGATCAACGCCCCCGTTACCGCCTTAGGTAGGCCTTCCAACGGCCGCAAGCCCCACGTCAACGGTGCTGTTATCGAGCCCGATCATGAAGACCATGGCATCAAGTATATCCGTCATGATGCTTGGCTAGATACCGAGCATGCTGGTGGCCCACTTATCGATGAAGACGGCCAATTGCTCGGCATCAATTTCTTTGATTACAGTCTGGGCAAGCCCAAGGCGCTGACCCTTCCTGCAAAAACGATCTACAAGTGTTTAAAAGAGTTTCAGGATGGCGATTCTCAAAAAGCCAGCAGGTGTGACCATTGCAAAAAGCTCAATTTCGAGCTCGGAGACCAGGATCAGTCTTTCTGTATAAGCTGTGGCCATCCTATTCAGTTGCCCAGTCAGGTGGCCTTCTATCGGGCAGAGGGCATACAAGCAACCATAGAAGAAATCATCCAGGCTTCGGGACACGATCCGCGACTGACCCGCCAGGGACCTAATCTGTGGCAAATCAGCCATGGTAGTGCCCGCATCATGATCAGCTATCACGAAGACAGCGGACTACTGACTGGAGACGCCCATTTGTGCCACTTGCCAGAAAGCCATTCTCCAGAATTTTTTGAGTATTTGCTTCGCCAAAATTTCGAGTTGGAGCACCTCACTTTTTCTACCAGAGGGCGAGACGTAATCTTGTCGCTCCTGATCTTCGACCGATACCTGAGCAAGGAGACTGCCCTACCCAGGATAGAACACCTACTCGAACGCGCAGACTACTACGACAACATCCTGGTAGAGAGGTTTGGGGCAGAATGGGGCCTCAGGTTGTAACAATTTGGCAACTTATTTGATAAAATAAGGAGAGGAGGAGTCTCGTTTAGCCAATAGTTGTGTAATTTTAACCTGCTAACACTCGATTCGCGACTGTCTCTCCGCCTGCACCACCGTATTTTAACGTGCGAAGGTCCAAATCCTCGCTTCAATTTACTTACATTTGCTTCCTGCCAAGGACAGCATAGCGGCATCCCCCAAATGTCGCCCCTATAATTTCGCGTCTCTATGCAAAGAATTAAGACTCTCTTTCTACTAGTATTTTTCGTCGGTAGCTTATCTGCTCAAGACATTCACTTTTCGCAATTCTATCTCTCGCCCCTCAATCTGAATCCGGCGATGACAGGTGTTATGAATTGCAACAGTCGACTATCCCTCAACTATCGCAACCAGTGGGCTTCCATACTTGGCAGCAATGCCTTTAGAACCTACAGCATTTCATACGACCAGCGTATTCCCGTTGGCAGAAATGATTTCTTTGGTATTGGTGGTACCTTTTGGGGTGATCGTGCAGGAACAGCAGATTTTGCCACAACGACAGGAAAAATCTCCCTCAGTTATTCTAAGAAAATGGGCGGCGGCCGCAACTATGGCAACTACTTAGTGGTAGGTGCTGAAGGTGGTGCAGCTCAGAGAAGTCTCAACTTCCTGGCCTTGCGCTGGGGAACCCAACACGATGGCGAAGGTGGTGTCGACTTAAGCGCTCCTTCACTTGAAGACGGGTTCAACCGCGACCAGTTTCTCTTCGCAGATATGGCTGCAGGTCTGCTGTGGTTCATGGTCTTCGACGAAAACAACTCCTTGTACGTCGGTGGCGCATTCCACCACCTGAACAGGGCCAATCAGAGCTTTTCAGAAGAGGAAGAAGATTTGCTGTACAGCCGCTACACAGCTCATGCTGGTGGTGAGTTTATGGTGGGTCGCCGATTTGGCCTCGTTCCAGGTGTAATCGTGATGACACAAGGACCAAGCTTCCAGGTAAATGCGGGTACTAGTTTCAAATTTCTGCTAAACGGTGGCCGCAACAGCAGCACCCAGGCTTTCCAAATTGGTGTCTGGTCTCGTGTGAGCAACCGTGTAGAAAGTGGTGTGCTTAACGACGCCCTGATCCTGAGTACTCGCTTCGATGTTGAGAACTTTAGCCTTGGCTTTAGCTACGACGTCAATGTTAGCCCACTAAAAGATGCCACTAACAATAATGGTGGCTTCGAGCTGGCACTACAGTACAAAATCTGTGGCCCAACCAACCGCGGAGTGTACTGTCCTACGTTCTAGAAGCTTTGCCTCAACCGGGCTAAGGCCGAGAGCATGAGATGACTATTGATTACCTGCCTTCCTTCTATTCCCTGTCTATTGCAAGGAGTGAAAGGAAGGCTTCACTTATTCAACAGTAACCCAAAAACAGACATGCTATGTTTGGTAACTCCAATGGAAAGGATGATAAAAAAGGAAGAACAGAAGGCCCAGGAAGAAGCACTTCTGGTTCAAGTGGCGGCCATGGCCTGAATACCATCACCGATGGGACTCGAATAGAGGGCGACATCAAAGCCAACAGTGATTTCCGGATAGATGGCCACATCAAAGGCACTCTCAATTGCACCGCTAAAGTCATTATCGGCGTTAAAGGAAAATTCGAAGGCGAGATCAGCTGTGAAAATGCCGTAATTGAAGGAACATTCACCGGCCAGCTGAATGTCCGTGACATGCTGAATCTCAAGGAAACAGCAAAAGTAGACGGGCAGGTTTCTACCAACAGGCTCGCGGTAGCCCCTGGCTGTGACCTGAATGGCACCTGCAGCACCAGTGTCAAGCCAGGATCATCAGCGGCCAGCAATGGCAACCCACTGACCTCGGCTGCTAAGAAGCCCAAGGCTGATGCCGGCGTCAAAGCCTGATAAAAAATCTGATAGTCAAAACCAGCGTGCTTGGATGAAGTACGCTGGTATGACTACTCAGTTAGCCATTTCCATCGGTATATGCGCTGGTCTTGGTCTCTATTTAGACGGCTATTTTGACACCAAACCTATACTGACCGTAATACTTTCTCTGGTCGGCGTATTCGGTGGTTTGTACCTTGCGCTCAAGGATTTATTATAGGTCTATACAATGTCTCAATCTGGTTTTTTTCGCGGGCTAGCCATTACTACTGTCGCCGCCGCACTGGCTGCACTTGGCTTTCATATGGTGGAGCGTATCAGTAGCCACTGGCCGCTCAGCCTCGGAGCCATCCTATTATATGCTTTACTTAGTGTAGGTATGTTCTATATAGGTGAACGCACAGCCAAGGCCCAAAACAAGCATCTTTTTACCAACGTCACTATAGGGTTCACCCTACTGAAGATGATGACCTCCGCAGGTATCATCGTCATTTACATGCTCATTGTCGAACCAGAAGACAAGCTTTTCATCCTGCCTTTCTTCGTCATCTACTTCTTGTATACCGCTTTTGAGCTACTGTTTATGATAAAAGTGGCAAGGGGGTGAGCATTCCTATATCGTACCCGAAGCTTCTCTGAACAACAAGGTCAGTACCGTTTGGCCTACAGCCCTGAGTGTACGCTTATCGATGATATCCATATCGTCCTGGTCGGTATGCCAGTGCTCACCAAAACCGGTCGTTGTTCCCTTTGTACGGTGAATGATGTCGATCATCGGAATACCCGCAATGGTATTGATAAAGTAGTGGTCATCGGTAATCGCTGCACCAGCTTCGTTAAGGAAATAAGCATTATAACCCAGCTGATTGGCCAATCGCCAAACCTTACTCACGATCTGAGGTGCAAACTGGCGACTATATCCTTCCACGGGAAAAGTGGCTCCCCGTGCTCCAACCATGTCGAGTAAAATACCATATTCAGGCCTGGGGATGGGTAAATTTCTGGCAAAGTGCTGAGCGCCCAGGCCCCAGGTATTGGGATCATTAGAAGTACCCTGATCTTCGGCATCAAAGAACACAATGTCGACACCCAGATCCAGTTCATTCTGACCTATTATACGAGCAATTTCCAGAAGCACCCCTACGCCACTCGCGCCGTCATCAGCTCCATCTACCGGAGCCGCCGGATCACCTCCATTAAGTGGGCTGTCGGCGATATGACGGGAGTCCCAGTGTGCGGCTAATAGGATTCGTCTGGGATTCTCTGGATTCACCTGGCCTATGATATTACTGCCATTTAGCATGGTTCCCGTATGGGCTCTAACGGAAAAATCTTGTCTGCTAGTCGTGGCCCCAAAGCGTTCCAGCTGTGCCATTAGATAGTCCCTACCTGCGGCATGTTCGGCCGTATTTGGAACACGTGGCCCAAGGGCAACCTGATCGGCTACGTACTGAAGTGCGCTGTCTCGATTAAATTTCGGAATAGTCTGGTCAGGAGCTGTTTGCTCGGTAGTCGCGGGATTGGTAGGTGGTGGGGGAGGTGCGGGCTTATCCTCTTTACAAGACCAGAGAAATAGAACGAGTAGGCCTAGTAGAACTGTACGGATGGGTGTAGACATTGGTCAGTATTATTTTGCGATTTCCTCTGCATCGACCAGGATGTACATGAGGCGATTGATGTTGTCATCATTGAGGAGCAATTTACCGCGTAGCGTGATTTTTTCAACCGTGTATTCTACAGGTTCAATTGCTGTTACTTCCATGACTGTTTCAGGACCAGCACCCCCGCAAAAAAAGCACATATTATAAGGATAGGCAGAGAAAACAAACTCCGTATGGCCTCTATAGCCTTCTACTGGAACGATATAGCCTTCCACTTCCACAATCTGTCCCTCCAGGTCTTCTACAGCCTGACTAAAGACAGGCATATCTACCTTAAAGCCCAAAAGCTCATCGTATTGCTTCTCGAAAGTCACGCGAGAAAGCGTAGCCCAAAGATTTGGAGGAGGAGACTGTGGCGGCCCCTCAGGTTGTGCAAAAACGGGAAGTCCGGTCGCGAGTATCATAGATGCTATAAAGAGCTTTGTCATGTCTGAGTAGGTTGTATCCTAAATGATTATCCTGATCTTAAACGCAAATGTAGACGACAGAGGTGAGCTATAGTTGTTAGTTTTTTGCTAAATCTTCGATCAATGGTGCATTTTCCAGCCGGAGGGCCAATATTTGTGGGCATATAAAGTTAAAATGCTTATATGAGTAAGCGTATCATTACCCTGATCATATCGCTCATGGCCCTGACGGTCTTGGGCCTCGCGGCCGTACAATGGGTATTGGTCCGCCAAAGTTTAACAGCGAATGAGGAGCATTTTATCAATGTCACTCACGATGCGCTACACGATGCCGCACAAAAACAAGAGCAAAACGAAAAGAACCTCATTAATGTCGGCAACAATGGCTTCAATCGCAGCCTGGGCAACAATAATTCAGTACCATCTATCACCCAAAGAACCCTCGAACAAGAGCTCGAGAATTCCAACCCATTATCCATACCTGGCCAACGTTTTAGCATTAAACCCGAAAACCGATACGAGAGCTGGCCGCTAGCTGAAAGGGTCAATATCGATTTGCTGGAAAGAAGTTTAAATACTGCCCTGGAAGAAGGAGGTATTGAGGTTCCATTTGATTATGCCATTTTCGAAAAAGCTTCCGATGAGTTTGTCATCTTCAATGGCAGGACTCCGAGCTCAACTGCCAATTTAGCCCGGCTCAGCATCAGTCCTTTTCACGTTGTTTTATTCGACGACCGAACGGGAGAAGGTCCGGGAACCCTCTACCTGGATTTTCCTGGCAGAGACAATCATGTCTGGTCTTCTTTATATCCCATACTCGGTCTCACAGCCCTTTTATTGATCATCATATTGGGGTGCTTTGCCTACGCCATTATGACCATTTTAAGGCAAAAGAAACTTTCGGCCATGAAAATTGACTTTATCAATAACATGACCCATGAGTTTAAAACGCCGATTGCCACCATATCCCTGGCTGTAGATAGCATCACAAATCCAAAAATTGCCGGTCAGACAGACAAGATTGCCAGGTTCGCAGGCATAATAAAACAGGAAAATAAACGTATGAATAGTCAGGTCGAAAAGGTACTGCAAATAGCCCGACTCGACCGGCGCAAGGTCAGACTGAAAATTAGCCTTGTCGATATGCACGAGGTCATTGAAAGTGCGCTATCCAACATCAGCCTGCAGGTTGAACCGAAAGGTGGGAGCGTAGCCTCAAAACTTCATGCCGACAATGCCGTCATTGAAGGCGACCAAACGCATATGGCAAACATCGTAAACAACCTATTAGATAATGCCAATAAATACTCACCTGAAAACCCACACATAACTGTTGCAACCGAGCAGCATAAAAATGGTGTTCTATTAAGTGTAGCCGATAAAGGTATTGGCATGAGTAGAGATGCCCGAAAACGCATCTTTGATGCCTTCTATCGCGTTTCTACTGGTAATAGGCACGACGTGAAAGGATTTGGCCTTGGCTTGGCCTATGTGAAAAACATAGTAGAAGCCCATGGAGGCTGGGTCAAAGTCAAAAGCGAGCTCGGAAAAGGTAGCAAGTTCACCATCTTTTTGCCCTACAGACAAACTACTTCATAACATCCATTTATTCCCCCCCCAAATACTAATGTAAACGACCATGGCAAACCATATGACGACAGACACCAAAGCCCCCAAAATTTTGCTCGTCGAAGATGATCCCAACTTTGGCGATGTCCTGAGATCCTACCTAGACATGCACGGCTTAGACGTAACCCTGGCCACCGACGGTGAAATGGGATTAGATGCTTTCAAAAGCGATGCCTACGATTTGTGCATCTTCGATGTGATGATGCCCAAAATGGACGGATTTACCCTGGCCAAAAGGATACGAGACGACGACACCAAAACACCTATCGTCTTCTTGACCGCCAGAACCATGAAGGAGGACATCCTTAAAGGGTTTGAGCTAGGTGGCGACGACTACATGACGAAGCCATTTGCCAGTGAAGAACTACTGGCCCGAATCCAGGCCATCCTGCGCAGAACCAACCCGGAAATGGGTGAAGACGAGCAAAAAGAATTCGAGTTTGGACGTTTTCACTTCAACTTCCCACTACGCATTCTGACCTTTACCAGCGAAGTCGGGGAAGTCAAAAAGGATCAACTCAGCCCTAAAGAAGCACAGTTGTTGAGGCTTTTTGCCATCAGAAAAAATGACATGCTCTCAAGGTCTGAGGCGCTTACTAAGATTTGGGGAGAAGACAACTACTTCACCGCTCGATCTATGGATGTCTTCGTTACTAAGCTGCGCAAGTATCTAAGACCAGACAGCCAACTCGAAATCGTCAACATACACGGCAACGGCTTCCAGCTACTGGAAAAAAACGTCGCTGGAGAGGACTGATCCGACAATCCAGTCTGAATTTTCCACCAGCCCTATTAGTAACGTATATTTTTAATTACATTTGACCTGCTTTTCTTGTATTGGGAAAGGCATCAAGATTTAGTTTTTGGGATTATGATTATGGCTGGGCAATGTCTTGTCCAGCTTTTTTATTAGATAATCATCAGATGATTTACCAGCTAGCCAAGCCGTTGCTGTTCAGTATGGCTCCGGAAGCGGCCCACCATTTTACGGTCAGGGCACTCAAAACAACACTAGCCACTCCATTGCTGGGTTCGGGCTTCAAGGCCACTTTCAAACTAGAAGACCCAAAGCTGGAAAGAACGCTATTCGGCCTGCGATTTCCCAACCCTGTCGGTCTTGCAGCAGGCTTCGACAAGGACGGTAAATACTACCACGAAATGGCCGCTTTAGGCTTTGGCTTTGTCGAGTTGGGTACCGTCACACCAAGACCACAGTCGGGCAATCCAAAGCCTCGATTGTTTAGATTGCCTGCAGACCGGGCCCTCATCAATCGAATGGGCTTCAACAACGAGGGCGTAGAAGCCCTGGCTCGAAGGTTGGAGAAGTACGGAAGGCCGGGCCAACTCATTCTCGGCGGCAATATTGGCAAGAACAAAGACACCCCAAACGAAGAAGCAGCAAAAGATTATCGCATCTGCTTCGAGAAACTATACCCACTGGTCGACTACTTCGTTGTCAATGTCAGCTCGCCTAACACCCCAAACCTGAGGGCACTTCAGGCTCGGGAACCACTGACGAAGTTGCTCAATGAGCTACAGAGCTTAAACGACAAACTACAAGGCCCGCGCAAGCCAATATTACTAAAAATCGCCCCCGACCTCAACTGGGCCCAACTCGACGACATCATCGCCATTATGGACGATACCAAGCTCGATGGCCTCATTGCCACAAACACCACCATCGCTCGCGAACCTTTAAGAACAGCCACCGACAAAATCGCAGACATAGGCAATGGTGGCTTAAGCGGAGCACCGCTCAGAAGCCGATCCACTGAGGTCATCGCATATCTTCATCAGCAATCTGAAGGAGCCTTTCCGATAGTTGGAGTCGGCGGCATAGATTCCGCTCAAGCTGCACTGGAGAAGCTAGCTGCTGGCGCCCAGCTCGTGCAAGTATACTCGGGCATGGTCTATTCTGGTCCGGCGCTGATCAAAAACATCAAGCGCGGAATACTCGAATCCACAGCGTCCTAAAGATTAAGAGTTCATTGGCGCATTACCCGATGCAGCTTGAGTCCAACCTTCATGGCCAGGACTTTCGGATGTGCGTTGCGCTCCACATGCTCGATCATACCTTCGGTCTCTTCAACGATAAGACCCAGGCGAGACAGATCGATGAGGGCCGTCATCTTTTGAGCAGTTTGGACTTCCGCAGGTCCTAAGCTCAGGCCCTCTGCCGGGACTGCCCCCGCTAGTAGCCGGGTAAATTCTCTCCAAAAATGCAAGGCATAAGCCAAAAACTCCTTCTGGTTTTCCCGCCCCAGCTTTGCAAACTCTTCATTCCAGGCCACCATCTTCGTAGGGCTTCCCGAATGACAGATGCGCATCCACTCCAAAAATCGCTGATCGTGACCAAACTGACCGGCATCGCCTAATCGAAGCGCTTTATTCAGGTTTCGACCACTTAGCTGGGCAGCCCTTAGAGCAGCATCAGGGCTCATTCCCCGACTTTCCAACCACTGCTTTACCGCATCTTCACTCGGCCGTCCAAGCTTACTGAGTTGGCAGCGACTCAAAATCGTATTCAAAATCCGCTCGGGCCGCTCAGTAACTAACAAGAAAATGGTGCGCTCAGGAGGCTCTTCAATCAGTTTGAGCAATCTGTTTCCTTCATTGCCCAGATACTCCGGCAGCCATATAAGCATGATCTTGTAACGGCCTTCATATATCTTCAGTGACAGCTTTTTAGCTATGGCTACACACTCCTCCTTGTTGAGGTTGCCTTGCTTGTTTTCGGCACCAATCAACTGCAACCAATCATTGATTTCCTGATAAGGCTGCTTAGCCATAGCCGATCGCCACTCCTTGAGGTAAGTATCACTGGTAACGCGAGTGCCTACCGTAGGAAAAGCAAAGTGCAAGTCTGGATGAATCCACTGGTGGCTTTTCCGGCAAGCGCGGCATGTTCCGCAGCTATCCCCATCTGATCTGTTTTCGCAAAGCAAATAGCTCGCCAGGGCCAGGGCTGCAGGCAGGCCACCGCTTCCAGTGGGCGCTTGTAGCAGATTGGCATGTGGCAAACGATCTTCGTCGGCCATCTGTATAAGCTGCCCCAGGCTAGTTGGATGATGTACGAGATTGCGAAAATGCATCGGTCCGAAAAGTAGCTATATTTCCATGAAGGCAGACAAATTTGTGCCAACTAAGTTGGAGGTTACTCGTTCTTATCGAAAAATTAACCTCATGCGTATATCTGCCTTTAGACGCGCTCATTTCAATGCTGCGCACAGATTATTTCGCCCAGATTGGACCGATGAAAAGAATGCCGAAGTCTTTGGAGCATGCAGCAACCCCTACTACCATGGGCACAATTACGAAATGGAAGTTAGGGTAACCGGCGAGGTTGACCCCGAAACAGGCTACCTGATCGACCTGAAGCTTTTGAGCGACATGATCAAATCGGAAGTGGAAGATTATCTGGATCACAAAAACCTCAACGAGCAGGTTCCCGAATTCAAGAACCTGAATCCTTCAGCCGAGCACATTTGCCACCTGATCTGGCAACGTCTCCGCGCTAAGCTCGACGAGAAATACGATCTCGGAGTACGACTATGGGAGACCCCCAGAAACTATGTCGAGTTTCCGGCAGTACACTAGCGCTAAAAGAAAGAATTGAGCTCAAAAGAAAATGGTCGACCTGAGGCAGGTCGACCATTTTCTTTTTAGCTATGAAGGTCAGAACTACTGTATGCTCACCTTGATAGTTTGCAGCTCCTGAGTGCCTCTGGCACGGAGCAAGTATAGACCTGCAGGAAGAGCTCTGGTATCGAATCGATACTGCTGCTCTCCAAACTGAGTCTCTGCATCCTGGCGAGACAGCACGCGGCCGTCTATGCTCAATAGCTCCAGCGTAAGTGCACCCGCATTTTGTGTCTTTACGTTAACGCGGAAGAAATCATTGGCTGGGTTGGGGAACACGCGAATGTCCGTTTCGCCCAGTACCGGATCAAAAGTGGATACGCTAGTGTTTGTACCAACTACAACTCCAGCCTCGTCTACCTTGTCGCAAGCCAGGTCACCCTCGGCCGTGCTCAAGCAAGCCTCGCCATCATAAGTAAAGAGGTCAAGCTGCTCAAAGTCGTCGATCCACCAGCCGTCGCCACCGACCTCGGCATCACACCTCATGCGCCAGCGAACCTGAAGCTCCTGGCCGGCATAGTCCGAAAGGTCTATGATTACGTCTTCGTACTCACCGCCATTGCTTCCCCAGTAGGCGAATACATCGACACCTTCGTTAAAGGTAGAAGCTGCAATTTCTCCTCTATAGCCATTGCGGATAATCTTGTCTGCCACGCGATCCCAGGTGTTGCCATTATCAGCGCTGACTTCGACGATACCGCCGTCCCATCCGATTTCCGTATTGTAGGTATGCCAGAAACGCAGCACCGGGCGGTCGCCATCTACAGAAATTGGATCAATAGGTACGATGAGCTGATCGCTGGCTGTTTCGATATCTGGTGCAAAGAAGGCAAAATCGCCAGAGCGAGGATTGACATCCAGGACTTCCCAGAATCCGTTGCCTTCCAGTGGAATGATGTCCCAGTTGGCATCCTCGTCTTCCACATCGTCTAACCAGTTACTGACAGACCCAAGCGCTGGGCTGGTAGACACCGTGTAGCTAATGGTAAGTTCATCTTCAAACGCCAGGTCGGGCAGCTCAAAGGTGATGGCATCGGTAGTGACTTCGAAGTTCAGGAAAGCTCCACTGACAGAAGCCTCATCTACCGTCAAACCGTCGGGTAGCTCGTCTGTGATTTGTACTCCAGTAACTGTTTCGGGCTTGTGGCTGATGACATCCAACGTGTAGGTAATGTCTTCACCTGGTTCCACATTTTGTACGGAAGAGCTCTTAGTGACCTTAACTGTAGGGAAACAGCTGGGTGGCATATCGAAGGCCTCTACACCGTCGGCGCGATCATTTGAACTTCCCTGCACCGCAGAGAATCCGATTCCGCGACGGGCGAAGACTTCCCAGATCAGGCAGCGGTTGGCGCCGTCATTAATTTCTTCATCAGCCTGAAGGATACCGTCCCGGCCATCGATCATACCAGGCGTACAAGCCGTATACTTCA
>JBCBVN010000005.1:0-36296 GCA_039817625.1 Bacteroidota bacterium | reverse complement strand
CTAGCATTATGCCCACCCAATCCAGCAATCGTATCGAAGAAGACAAGCTGCTGGCGGAGTGGGCGGAAGTGCAAGCTGCACAGACAGACCCGAGTCGGTTCAAGCCGCTGTACGATCGCTACTATGAGCGAATCTTTCGCTATCTGTTGCGCCGCTGTGAAGACGAGACGACAGCCGCCGATCTCAGTTCGCAGGTTTTTCTCAAAGCCCTGCGCCGAATCGGGCAATACCAATACCGAGGATTGCCTTTCAGTGCCTGGCTTTTTCGAATCGCCGCCAACGAGTTGAAGCTCTTCTACCGTCAAAATAAAAGGCGGAGAGTGGTCTCCGCAGACTTATCTATTTACAGTGAGTTTGCTGAAGAAACTGAAGACATCACCGCCCAGGAGCGATCCGAAAGAGAGGCTGAATTGCGCCGCGTCTTGCGCAACCTCAAGCCCGAAGAGTTGAACCTGGTTGAAATGCGGTTTTTCGAGCAACGCCCATTCGCAGAAATAGCTGCCATATTGGATGTCACAGAAGCCACCGCTAAAATGCGCACCTATCGCCTATTGAACAGACTTAAAACCCAACTATCTACACTAAACAGACCGTGATGGAGCACAATTACGACATACGGTTTAACCGCCAGGAGCCTAGCTCAGAACATATCGCCAAGCATAGCGATTTTGAGGCACTGCTTGCTCAGCACCAAACGCAAAGCACAAAAGCAGAAGCCAAGAGACGTCGCATTCAACCTTACATTTGGGCAGCAGCTGCGTCAGTGGCTATCCTTATTGCTGCTTTTGCCTTCTGGGGAGCTAACTCAGATGCCTACCCCTCTTCTGAAGAATATTTTGCCGCCCAGCCCTACCTAAATCCGCCCGTAGATCTTGCGGCACTACCTCCTTTCGAAGCTCTGGTAACCAACGAAGCTTACATAGACGAGGCACTCCTACAGAACGACGATCAGAAGTTGATCGTGAGTCGAATGCGCCTGGCCAATGAATACAACGCTCAGCCTGTAGAACTACACCACAGAACACTGGATAAAGTAGCTGACTTTTTCCTATCCGGAATTCCTTTGGGTTTTGATTCTCTGGGGCAACAATTGCAACTAGATGTAACCGCTATCATTGACTTATATGCTACCGCTGGTGGCCAGCCCATCACTCTGGCAGAGGGTAGCGACTATATCATGGACTTGAGTACTTCTATTTCAGCAGGCAGCGATGGGAGCTTACCCATGTTCTTCTTGTATCAATTAGACACAACCAATAGGCGTTGGGAATACATCAAGGAAGTTCCAGCCCAGGAAGTTGCCGAGATTAATGACCCCATTGAAGACTTACCTCTGGTTCAAGATAGACAACGGTTGGCCCGCGACTACGCCAGAAGAATAGAAGAGCTCGAGAATCGAGCACTAAATGCCTCACTTCCGCCCCAACCACCACTTCAAACTGCTCAGGGCCAACCCACCCTTACCCTGGACTTCCTAAATGGCATGTCACTGGCTGAGGGCAGCAATGTAAGCGCGGAAGACCTGGAAGCCCTCAATGGTGGCAGCGACTGGCAAATCACACCAGAAAGTCCCGCCATCAATGAAAATGCTTTCAACGTGGAGTGGGAGCAAGTTCGTTTGCGCCACATTAGCGAAGATCGATACGAGCTTACCCTCATCAATCCCAACAAGGAAGAGAGGCTGATCGTGAGACCTATCTGGTTCGATACAGATAACCTGGCTCAGAGACAAGCGCGCTATGAATCAGAGCTCGCTGCCTATCAAGCTGACAATGCTCAGGCACTCATCGACAGAGAGGATGATCTGAACGAATTGCGCAGACAAAAAGAGGCTGCCCTCTCTGCCGCCGATCAGGCCATAGCCGAATACTTATCCTCTCTGAGTGAGGAGGAGCAAAGTGCCTTGGAAAGAAGGTGGGTTAATTTCGAATTGCAGCTCGACAAGCTCGGAACATTTGCAGTAGCCAGAAGCTTCACACCAGCTACATCAAACCGCAAATTCAATATAGAAGACGAAACCGGCCAGATTCTCAAAGGGCGGCCCGTATTTATTACTGATGGCCAGACCAACAGCGTCTACCAAACTTATCTGGGAAATCGTGTAGAATTGCCCGAAGCCAGTTATGATAAAATTTGGCTGGTAGATGATTTGGGCAACCTACAACTGGCTGGCCAAGACAATAAGGATGGCGAACTAATCGTCACGCAAAACCTTGGACCACTCCCGACCAACCGAGCAGACTTGGATCGATTGCTCAAAGAGTAATTCATTTTACATTTTTTGGATTTGAACTCGACTAGACTTATTTCTTTCTGGCGAGCGCAAAGGTAAGCGGGTTCTGGCAAGACGCCTTTTTGAGTGCGTAGCCTTAGCTACGGACGAAAAAAACGGCGAAGCCAGGTTCCTCTTAGCGTTACGCGTAGTCGGATTATATAAGTTTAGATGAGTTCTTTATAAAATTCGGGGTATTCGACTCCGGAATTGTCGGCTGTTTTGCAGCCGGAAGACTCTTATGTACATAGTTCGGCAAATGGCCGACAAACAAAATTTTAGTTAAGTCTTCCAGGTTCCAATACTGTTAAAACAAAATTAAATTACACTTAAGGAGAGAATCTTATTTAAAAGTTTTTCGTTCTAAGATGCAACAGATTCGTTTTTCAACGGATATAGGAAGTGAAGTTCGGATACATTTTTAAGCTTCTTTCCTATGCGCTTGAGCGTATTCGAATCCTGAAATCAAACTATTCCCCAACCCCACTAACAATTTAACCCCATGAATTTCAAGTCACTCATCCTCCTCTCTGCCATCTCCCTATTTTCACTAGGCCAACTGGCTGCCCAATCAGCCAGAATGGAGCCTTTTCCAGACAGAACTTCTCTACCGTACCAGCGCAAAGCCGACCAGATGAAGCGCATGGATGTATTCGTAGACCATAAGTTCAATCCTTTCTTTTCCATCGACGGACAAATTGGTCTGATCGGCACCTTTAGCAAGGACCTGACCCGCGCACTGACCCCACCTTTGGCAATAGGCGTCAACTATCGCCTAACGCCTACCTTTTCTTTGGGTGTTCAGGGTAGCATCTCCCGTTACGCCGCAGAGATCAATTACTACGACAGAGGCTATACCACTGCTGTACACACCAGCAATAGAATGCTCCAAATACGATTTAATGCCCACATTCCTGTAGGTGCACGCGGAGAAGTCTATGGCGGATTAGGTGCCGGCTATAGAGGTACGGATGTCGCTGCCCAGGAAGGACCTGCCGAAGAGAAAGTCGATGCAGAGTCAATTGTACGTCCGCAGAATGGCTTCCTCACCACAGCACATATTGGTGCCAGGTACTCCCTAACGCCTCAGCTCGGAATAATGGGCGAAGTAGGCTCCGGTCTGAGCTTAATGACTATTGGCGTCAGCTACAGGCTGAGATAGGGCCTGGTCATCAAATTAGTTGCATTGGAAGGCTGAAGACCTAGACAGTCAGACCTTCCAATGCACCTTTTGTAGGCAGCTTTGATGGCTGGCCAGCCATTAAAAACTCATCAACTGAACGAGCACATTCTCTACCCTCTGAAATGGCCCATACAACTAAGGAAGCGCCACGACGCATATCGCCTGCCGTAAATACCTTATCCAGCGCAGTTTGATATGGAAGCTGATTATTTTCGGGTAATTGTCCAGCAGCGTTCAACTCCAATCCAAACTGCTCCACCATACCCTGAAATTTAGCAGATACAAATCCAGCAGCAACCAGCAACAACTGGCAGGGCCACTCACGCGCTGTACCTGGTATTTTCACAAAACCGTTTTTCCCAGGGGAGGTCGTTCCCCATCTGATATTGACGGTTCGAATAGCCCGTAGATGACCAGCTTCATCAGACAAGAATTCCTCGGTAAGGACAGACCATTCTCTTTCACAACCTTCTTCGTGGCTGGTGCTCGTCCTTAAGGTCATTGGCCAGTTTGGCCAAATATCTGGCTCCCGCTCCATGGGCGGGCGCCCCATAATCTCGATCTGAGTAATACTCCTGGCACCTTGCCTATTTGCCGTTCCCACACAATCAGCCCCGGTATCTCCCCCTCCAATCACAATGACATCGAGATCGCTGGCATCAATCAGGCCAGTCATATCCAAATCATCTCCGGCCACTCGACGATTACTTTGCTCCAGATAATCCATAGCAAAGTGAATACCAGGAAGCCCCCAACCTTTCGTGTGATGAAGCGCTCGCGGAATAGATGCCCCGCCAGCTAATACTACCGCATCGTAATTACTGATTAGTTGATCGGCTGAAAGATCTTTTCCAATTTCTGTATGGAGACGGAAGGTAATTCCTTCTTCCATCAGCAGATTCACCCTTCTTTCTACGACCCACTTCTCCAACTTAAAGTCGGGTATGCCGTAACGAAGGAGGCCTCCAGCCTTGTCGGATTTCTCGTAGACGGTAACCCAGTGGCCAGCTTGATTCAATTGTGCTGCTGCTGCCAGGCCTGCAGGACCAGAGCCTACGATGGCTACTTTTTTTCCGGTTCTGGTTGTAGGTAAATGGGCTTTAACATACCCACTGGTGAAAGCCCGCTCAATGATTTCTTTTTCGAGCTGTTCAATGGCAACCGGCGATTGATTTATGCCCAACACACAAGCTTGCTCACAGGGAGCAGGGCATATTCTTCCAGTAAATTCCGGAAAATTGTTGGTTGCACTTAGGATATCGTATGCTTGCTTCCAATCCTCTGCTTGAACAGCTTCATTAAATTCAGGTATCAGGTTGCCGAGCGGGCAGCCTGCATGACAAAATGGAACACCACAATCCATACAGCGACTGGCTTGCTCAACCACTTTTTTCTCTGGAAATGGCTTGTACAACTCCTTATAATCCTGAACGCGATTTTGCACCGATCTCACTTCGGGAGTTTCGCGCCTGTACTTCAAAAAACCTTTTGGATCTGATCCCATACCGCTAATTTTTTTCCTTTTCGCATTTTATTTGGCTAAGCTACAATTGCCGTTTTAACAAAGCTTACAGCTCGATGATGATCCTGCTTGCCCGCTAAGGCTCTCTTGTATTCCCTGGGAATCACCTTCACGAATTGCTTGGCCGCGAAGGACCAGTTGTGCAGTAATTCGTAGGCATTGCGCGAACTCGTATAACTAAAGTGATTGCGAAGCATGCGCCTCAACAAATCGAGATCTCGCAAGCTCAAGGGCTCCAAGTCAACTAGATCCGCATTTACACGCTTCTCCAAATCTTTGTCTGGATTGTATAAATAGGCAATTCCACCGCTCATTCCCGCTCCAAAATTCAGGCCGGTCGAGCCAATGACCACCACCAGGCCACCAGTCATATACTCGCAACCATGATCACCTACCCCCTCTACAACAACCTTTGCTCCGGAATTTCTGACAGCAAATCTTTCTCCTGCCTGACCGCGTATGTAAGCTTCGCCTGAGGTAGCTCCATACAAAGCCACATTGCCAATTATGATATTCTCTCTGGCAGAAAAGCCAGCATCTCGATCAGGTACAACAATAAGCCGGCCACCACTAAGCCCTTTTCCCAGGTAGTCGTTGGCTTCACCTTCGAGAGAAAACTCTATACCCTTAGCGCCAAAAGCACCAAAACTTTGACCAGCCGATCCTCTAAACCTAAATCTGATCAAGCCGTCGGAAAGCCCTGCTCCATGCCAACGCTTAGAGATTTCATGCGAAAGCATCGTGCCCGTAGCCCGGTCAGTATTTTTTATTGAAAAATGCCGCTGTACCGGATGTCCATGCTCAAGAGCGGGCTTTGCTGAAGCAATCAGCTTTTGATCGAGAACAAGATCCAACCCATGGTCTTGATCTCGATTACAGAAAACAGCTGTTCCTGAAAGTGCGTCTGGTTTGAAAAGTAAAGGATTTAGATCGAGCTGCTGGTATTTCCAGTGCGATTGTTTGGTGTTTTGCTTGAGCATTTGGCTCTGGCCCACCATATCATTTACGGTGCGAAACCCTAGTTGAGCCATATATCGCCTCAAGTCTTCTGCCAGGAAACGGAAGAAATTGATAACGTGCTCGGGCTTACCGCTAAATCGTTTACGCAATTCAGGGTCCTGAGTTGCAATCCCTACCGGGCAGGTATTGACATGACATTTACGCATCATAATGCACCCCTCCACGACCAATGCTGCAGTGGCTACTCCATATTCCTCCGCACCGAGTAAGGTAGCGATAGCCAAATCTCTACCCGTTCTGATTTGTCCGTCAGTCTGCAAGACTACCCGATCCCTGAGCTTGTTCTTAACCAATGTCTGATGAGCCTCGGCCAGTCCCAACTCCCAGGGTAGGCCTGCATGCCGAACACTGGTCAGCGGACTGGCACCAGTGCCTCCATCATAACCGGATATCAGAATCGCCTCCGCTTTGGCCTTGGCCACACCGCTCGCAATGATTCCCACACCTGCTTTTGATACCAGTTTAACATTAATCCTTGCATTCCGATTGGCATTTTTAAGATCGAAAATGAGCTGAGCCAGGTCCTCAATAGAGTAAATATCATGATGCGGCGGTGGCGAGATAAGACCTACTCCTGGCGTGCTGTGCCTGACTCGACCTATCCACTCATCTACTTTGTGCCCTGGAAGCTGACCACCTTCACCAGGTTTAGCTCCCTGAGCCATTTTGATTTGAATTTCCTGGGCTTGTGACAAGTAATGGCTCGTGACACCAAATCGACCTGAAGCCACCTGCTTAATGGCTGATTTTAAATTATTGCCATCAGCATCGAGTTCGTATCGACTCACATCTTCACCTCCTTCTCCGCTATTTGACTTTGCACCAATTCGGTTCATGGCAATGGCCAGAGTAGTATGAGCTTCCCAGCTGATAGAGCCAAAAGACATGGCCCCTGTAGAAAAACGGCGCATGATTTGCTCAGCAGGCTCTACTTCTTCAAGTGGTATGGCTTCACTTTTTCTAAAGGCCAACAAACCACGGAGTGTCATCGCTTGCTCTGTTTGCGAGTCGATCTCGGCAGCGTATTTCTGAAAGTCTTCCCAGCTGTTTTTCCGAGCAGCCAATTGTAGAAAATGTATACTCTTTGGGTTGAAAGTATGCGCTTCTCCTCTTCTCTTCCACTGGAAAAGTCCGCCATCGGGTAGCTCCGTTTCGATCGCATGCTCAGTCTCGTACACTTGTTGATGCCTGGTGCGAACTTCATCAGCTATGCCATCAAAACCAATGCCCCCAATACGACTGATCGTATCGGTAAAACATACACTTACTACCTCATCCTCCAGACCCAGAATTTCAAAAATCTGAGCTCCGTGATAAGACTGAAGAGTAGAAATCCCAATCTTTGACATCACTTTGAGCAGCCCCTTGGCTACAGCCTTAAAATAGCGATCAACGACCTCATCCATCTTCAGTCCCAAGTCCTTAAAATAAGCCTGGCGGTGCAGCTGCCTGAGTGTATCGGTGGCTAAGTATGGATTGACAGCATTAGCACCAAAACCTATTAAGGTAGCGTAGTGATGGACCTCTCGGGTATCGCCACTTTCCATGACTAAACTGGTACTGGCTCTCAGTCCAAGCTTGACCAAATGCTGATGTATAGCACCAATGGCCAGCAAACTTGGAATGGGCCCCAATCTGGGGTTACTTCCTCTATCACTAATCACAAGGATGTTGTGCCCCGTACGCACAAGACTCTCAGCTCGTCCCTTTATCTGATCTACTGCTGTTGCCATTCGACCAGCCTGCCCATCTACCTGGAATAAAGCTCGAATTACACCCGTCCTATACTGAGGATGATCCAACTCGATCAGGTTTTGCAACTGTGCATCAGAAAGAATTGGGTGATCCAAATGGATGAAAGCTGCCCTTTCGCTTCCCACATCATGCAATGGATATTGCTCTCCGAGTGTAGTATACAAAGACATTACCCGGCGTTCCCGGATGGGATCAATAGGCGGATTGGTAACTTGTGCAAATAGCTGCTTGAAATAATCTGCCAGGTGAGGTGACTTGTGGCTTAATATCGCTAGCGGGATGTCTGCCCCCATACTACCTACAGGGTCTTTCCCCTTCACCACCATTGGCCCCAACCAAACTTTAAGATCTTCTTTGCTATATCCAAATAGTAGTTGCCGTGCCGTCAGTTCAGACGGAGAATCCTCCACATATTCAATAGGATGTTGGTCTATTTCATGGAGAGACAAACGGTTTTCTGAGAGCCAGGACCGATAGGGGAATGCTCCACAAATTTCAGCCTTTAGTTCTTCATCGCTGATTAATCGCATTTGCTCCAGATCCGCCACCAGCATACGGCCGGGCTGCAAACGACCTTTTCGAACAATCTCTGAAGGTGGTACTGCTAAAGCTCCGGCCTCACTGGCCACGATCAACCGGTGATCGCGAGTCAGGCAATATCGACTTGGGCGCAATCCATTCCTGTCGAGCGTTGCACCAACAATTCGGCCATCGGTAAAGCAAATACTCGCAGGCCCATCCCAGGGCTCCATCCTCGTTTTATGGTATTCGTAGAAGGCTCGTTTGTAATCTGGCATCGTATCATCGTGTTGCCAGGCCTCGGGTATCATCATCATAAGCGCATGCGGAAGGCTAAAACCACTGACCGTCAAAAACTCGAGCACATTGTCGAATGTGCCTGAGTCAGACATATCTGGCGAACAAACCGGAAAGATCATCCCAAGCTCTTCAGACGTAAATTCACCAGCGACCTCCATGAGCTTTTCTTTACTGCTCCACCACTTTCTGTTGCCTTGTATGGTATTGATTTCCCCATTATGGGCAATCATTCGAAAGGGTTGTGCGAGACGCCAACGAGGCAAGGTGTTGGTCGAAAAGCGGCTGTGTACCATGGCTACGGCGGACTGAAAAGAAGGATCGCTTAAATCCGGGTAGTAGCCAGGCAATTGCCAGGTCGTTAACTGCCCTTTATAGATAACAGTCCGTGTACTACAGCTGGCTATATAAAACTGATCACAAGTAGTCGGATACGCCTGATGAATGCGCCTGGTTGCATACTTGTGCAACACATATAATTTGCGCTCCAAAGCCTCCTGATCAATTGGAGTTGGCGAAACCCAGAAAAATTGCTCGATCACAGGCTCGGTGCTGAGGCTGGTTTTACCCACGGCACTATTGTTGGTTGGAACAGACCTGCAAGCCAGTTTCATAAGCCCCAACTCGTGCGCATAATCTTGTAGATGAATGCGGCACTGATCGGCCAAATGATCGTCGGCCGGAAGAAAAACCATAGCTAGGCCATAGCTCCCTGGCTCGGGAAGATCAATACCTTTCGACCGGAGTTCAGCGGCTAAAAACTCATGAGGCAACTGAACGAGAATACCAGCTCCATCTCCGCTATCGGGCTCACAACCACAAGCACCTCTGTGCTCCATATTCTCGAGCATTCGGAGGGCATCTCGCACAATTTGATGACTCTTCGAGCCGTCGAGCTGAGCGATCAGGCCCGTACCACAAGCATCTGATTCCAGCTGAGGCACGTAAAGCCCATGTTCCAACGATTGTGTAGCCCCACCAACTCCTTGTTCGACAATGGGGTTCTCATTGTCAATGTACATATCCAGCTCATTCATAACCAGTAGATTATGAGGCTTCAAATGGCTTGGGCAGAAGAGAAAATTACGGGATTTAGTTTACTTTTTTGCACTTCCGCAGGTCGGTTACTCCTCGTGCAACCCGTCAGTTTGACGAGATACAAACAATCCGCACCTATTAATGAATAAGCCCGCCAATTGTTTTGATCATTAATAAAAAAACAAATTTTTTACCTGAATATTGAAGATATAATATTTTTTACTTCGGTTAATTACAATGGCCAAGTGTATAGATTTTGACCAAAAACTAAGTCATACACATTAGTTTAGGACTTTCTTTCTATCCATTACCTGGGAAGTAGGCCGACCTGCGAAAGTCTACATAAAACAACCGTTGGTCGATCTCAGACCCTACTTACTGAAGGCTTGATTATCTTCACCCTTGTCATGGCGACAAGTACCAAAGAAAGAAGTAGACAATCTATCACCAAAGTTGAGCTGGACAATAGCTGGTTTGGCTTCAGAACCGCCTACCATTTACTGGGCTGGGTCGCTGTAGTTGTCCTGCTGGTATTCCTAGATCCACAGCGCGAGCGGTACACGGTTGGTTTTGAGGCCATTAAAGTTGGTGTCGAGCTCATTTTCTGCGCAGGTGTCATCTACTTCAACCTCTTCTATCTGATTCCCAGATACCTGAGCCGAAATAGGTACCTGCTATACTTGCTACTACTCATTTTAGCTTGTATGGCCGTAACCCCCCTTGAGCTTCTTCCCGAGCTCATTGTATATGGAATGCCGGGAGATTGGACGGGAGTAAGGCATTACTTTTTTCTGACCTTCACCATAGCTGGTCTGTCTACCATGGGGCGCATCATGACCGACTGGTTCAGAGACAATCAGGAGCGGCAGGAACTACAGACTCAAACCATGCAATCTGAGTTGCGCTTTCTGAAAAGTCAGATCAATCCACACTTCCTGTTCAATACCCTCAACAGCTTATATGCCCTGACGCTGAAGAAGTCTGATCGGGCGCCGGATATTGTCATTAAGCTATCAGAGATGATGCGCTACATGCTCTATGAATGCAATGAAAAGCGCGTACCATTGCGAAAAGAAATCAATTATCTGCACAACTATCTCGACCTCGAGAGACTGCGGCAGCGCAACAATATGGATATTGAAATGACAGTCGATGGTGAAGTTGGCGAGCAACAAATCGCGCCCCTTATGTTCATTCCGTTTGTAGAGAATAGTTTCAAGCACGGATTGAGTTCTGGGCTAGCCGATGGGTTTGTACACATCCACATACATGTACACCCGAGATCGGTCGAATTTTCTATAGAAAATAGCAAGAGCAGTCTCTTGCCAAGCCCTGGAAACCCTAATCGACCAAGTGGCGGTATTGGCCTGGTTAATGTGAGGCGAAGATTGGAACTCTTATATCCGGAGGCAAATGAATTGCAGATTTCCGAAAGTCCTAATACTTATGGTGTTAAATTGCAGCTGCAACTGGATTAAACTAGCGTATACTGCTTTTGACGACCTTTGGAAAAATAAGATCTCCAGAAGTGAATATATACTCAGCATTCAAGCGTTTTATTATGCCCAATTCTGAGCGAAAGGCGATCACCCAAGATAAACCACTTCACTGCCGATACAGAAGAGAACCTATCAAAACAAAAGAAACATGATCCGAGCTATAATCGTAGATGACGAGCCGCTGGCTCAAGACATACTCGAAACTTATCTGGAAAAGTATCCTAAAATTGATTTGGTAGCCAAGTGCAATAATGCCTTCGAAGCCAATCAATTTCTCCAGGGTGAGCGAGTTGATCTCATGTTTCTGGACATTCAAATGCCTCAGTTGACCGGCACTGAGTTTTTGCGGGGCTTGAGCGATCCACCCACTACCATTTTCACCACGGCCTACCCTAATTATGCCCTGGATGGTTTTGAATTGAATGCCCTCGACTATCTGATCAAGCCCATCAGCGCCGACCGCTTTATGCAGGCCGTAAACAGGGCTGTGGAACATATCGAACTCAAAAAGGGAAGCACCCAATCTGGAGACGAACCGGAAGAAGGCGCAAACTTCTTTTTTGTAAAGGTTGATAAGAAATTACTCCGGGTCAATTTCGATGATATCGTCTATGTGGAAGGGCTAAAAGACTACGTCAGCATCTGGCTACCCGACAATCGGGTCATCACCTTGCAAACCATGAAAAGCCTGGAAGAAAAATTATCTGCCGTGGGCAACTTCATGCGCATCCACCGATCCTATATTGTCAATATGGACCGAATAGAATCGCTCATGGGCAACTCCGTACAGGTCACCGTAAAAGGCAAACAGCAAAGTTTGCCAGTCGGAAAATCGTACAGAGATCAGTTAGGCGATAAGGTGGAAGAAAACAAGCTTTAGAGATTCGTCCACGAATCTACATCCGTTCCAAGTTTGATTTCGATCATCTCTCCACTGATCGGATGGCTAAAAGACAGCTCTTCCGCTCGCAATTTAAGCGCTCTCTGGCCTTTGCCGTATAGACTATCGCCAACGATAGGTGCATTTAGCCCATTGGCGTGGGCAGCGTGAACCCTAAGCTGGTGAGTACGCCCAGTGAGGGGGTAAAATCTGACCAGGGTTTTTCCACCGGGATATCGTTCCTCGACCCGATATTTGGTCAAGGCTGATTTTCCACCGTTTCTGACCACGATTTGCCTGGGTCGGTTGAGGTAGTCAAATCGCATGGCCAACTCTATAATTCCCTCGTCAGACTCTACCTGGCCATCCAGCAGCGCCAAATAGGCCTTTTTTACGATGCGATCAGCAAATTGAGATTGCAAGTTCTTGTAGACTTCGGCTGTTTTAGCCAAGAGAAGAATGCCGCTGGTTTCCATATCAAGCCTATGCACACTATAGGGAGCGGTTTCAGCTGGCCGGCTGGATTTGAGCCTCAGCCAAACTGAATCTTCGGTTTCGCGACCGGGCACACTAAGCAAACCGCCGGGTTTATCGACGGCCAGCACGTACGCATCTTCGTATACTACTTTGAGGGGCTCATCAGGTATGGATTTGAGTAGCGGATTTTCTTCCAGTTTCAAACCCGCCAGCATATGGGTGAGAATGGGCTCACACTTACCACGACAAGCTGGATAGTAATGTCCATGATGGCGAATAAGATCAGGTGGAGACTGCCCCCACCAAAACTCGGCCATGCAAAGTGGAGACATCTCGTGAAGAAAAGCGTATTGCAATAGCTTTGGTGCACAACACTCGCCAGCGCCAGCGGGTGGAACCTGGAGTGGTGTAGCTGCGAATATCTCTCCTACCCCTTTAGATTGCCCTGCCCGATTAAGGAAGGTATACTGCTCAAACAAACGATTTTGCAAGCTAGCTGATTGCTGTTTTCGAGCCTGGCGCAATCGCTTGATCTCCTGTTCATAAAGGTCTACCCAGGCCTGAGCGCGTGCTATGGTATTCTTGGTAAAGCGCTTGAGGTCTCGCTCGCGAAAGCGCCATTGAGCACTTTCTTCACGAAGTTCGGCGTCTAGCTCTGAGTATTCTACCGGAGCGGCCTGCGATCGACGGTAATCCCGCTCTGCCTTAGCCTGCTTCATTTGGTGGCGATGGTCATCTAACAGTTTCTGAGCCCGGCGACCGACCTGCGTAAGTCTAGACCTTTGTGCGGCCAAATCAGGAGAAGATTCCAACTTATCGACTTTGGCATTGATCTCGTTCAGGTCTTGTTCGCCCGCTTGAAAGAAACTATTTGGGCCATAAAGGTCATAAACCGGCGGTACAAAAGGCGGCAAGTCATAGGTGCCTTCAAGACGACCGGAAAAGGCTTGTAAATAACCCAGTTCTCCATCTTTAGTCCGTACAACCAATACACCAAACATCTTTCCTAGTGCATCTTCTCGCCATGTGCCAGCTTGGCCAAAGTCATGCGTCCAATCGCGCTCTTTGAGGTAGGACTGCAGCTCTTGGGCCGCCCTTTCAGCCAATGGATGGGGCTGATAATGGTAGGGAAAAGTAAAGCGCTCAGGTAGGTCTTCGACCTGAGGCTGAGGATGAAATGACCGGAAACGAGTTTTGGACATGTGCGGCAAAGATATGCATAGCGCACTACCCTATTCCAACAATTTCATCATAAAACCCTATTTTTACAACATGAAAAAGCAATCCATAAACAGGAAATACAATTTCCCTGATGCCGATCTGTATCGGCAAAGCCTGGAGGCCGTGCGCCTGGCCAAGCGAGATTTGGAGCGCTTTGAAGATTACGGATACGACGCTCAAAGTCTGAAGGCTTTTATGCTGCGCTGCGAGCAATTTGCCCAAATGCCCAGCGACGATGAGCTACTCGGAGATCAGATGGTTGTGACCGACAAGAAATACGAAGCGGCAGAAGCGCTTCGTGCAGCCATAAGATCCGTTATGGTGCGGGTCAGGAATAAGTTCAGCCAAAAAAGCGGGCGATACCGCAAATTCGGAACCAGCAAATTGGGCGATATGACCGATGCCCAACTGCTTTTCTGCGGTCGACGCGTCGTCCGGGTAGCCAGAAGTCAGTTGGATTTCCTGGGGGAAACAGGCTTGAATGAAGATCACCTATCCAGAGTGACCGAGGCCGCCCGCCGCTTTGAAAATGCACTCAACATTCAACACGACAAAGTTGCCGACCGCGATATTTCTGTAGAAAAGCGGGTGAAAGTGGGCAACTACATTTATGATGAGTTCATCAAAATCTGCGAGATCGGGAAAGACATCTGGGTCGAAGAAGATCCGACCCGGTACCAACAATATTGCATCTACGAAAGCAATAACGAGCAGAAGAAGATCGCTAAACGAAAATCATAACCAGAAGGCCCCGGCAGGGGTCTTCCCCAAGGCATGAAAGGTCTGCAAGTGCGCAGCACCAGTACAATCAAATACCATTTCACCTTCTCACCAGCAAATCACTGGACATATTCCCCGCTTTTAAGTGCTTGCTCCACTCTTCCTTTAGGTACTTGCGAATGGCTACATACCTCAGGCCGTCTATGCGCCAGTTGTGCCAGTGTTCGAATAGGAAGTAAGGGACAAGCTCCTCGGCAAAATTTCCTTTTCTAAATGGCCGCAGGTAGTAGGCCCAGCGCACCCTTCCCAATCCTGCAACATATTCTCTGTAGGGCAAAACCAGATAAGCAGGGTCATCGGTCAGTTCATAAAAATGCAGGCACTGGCTCAGTAAATCGAACATCAGCTTGCGGTCGAGCAATTGGTTATTTCGATATCGGATGCTGCTGAAATCATGCTCGTAATCGTAGCGTAAATCCGTGAATCGATTGGCCATCACCACTTCACGAACAGCCAGAAACTGCCACCTGACCTCTGGCTCTGGCAGCACTTCTCTCACCCTCTCCAATAAGTGGTTGGAAGGAACCGGATAGTACCTTTCGTGGCTGTATTCCACGATGTCTCCATTCCGCAGATCCAGCCAGGGAAGAATACGTTCTTCGATCAGTTCTTCATAGACAAAGTCTGTCAAGTCCTCCAGCGGCAGCACCGTCTCGCAAATGACGAGGGCATGCTCCATCAGGTTGTAGAGCTCCTGCCGGTAGGCGATGCCCGGGTTGAGCTGGTTCTTTGTGATGCTGCGAATCTCCTCATATCTGGGCTTGATGAAACGCTCGAGGTAGTTTTTGGCGAGCTTTGTTTTGGCGACCAGCGGATCAAAACGTCTACGCAGTCCGAGCAACTCACTGAGATACTGGGTGCTCGACCAATTTTCGTCTTTCAATAAGATGGGGTCTGTGAATCCGGAGGCCCTGAGCTGGAACCAGCACAAAAATCCACTCCCGGTGATCTCCCGATAAGCCACTTCCCAAAAACTGACATCGCCATAGGCCCGATAGCACTTCATCCAGTCTCTCAGGCAACAGATGATGAGTTTAGCCTGCTCCAGATTTCGATCTTCTATTCGGAATCCGCGATCTTGCAATTCCGTGTAAATTGCCTTAGCTCTGGCTGCCGTTCGCAAGTAGGCCAACTCGCGCAATTCGCTCTCCCGCTTTGTCCAGGATGCTTCTCCTTCTCGCCATTCTACGAAGCGCCTCAGATATTTGTAGGCGGGAAAACTGCTCAGCACCGACTCTGAGGGTTTGGTGACCAGGTCTCCGTTCTGATCGATCCCGAAATAATCTGCCAGACCTTCGGTAGTAGCCATTTCCTTTATCGGCAGCTTGGCCAACTCTGGATATTCAGGGAATAAAAAGCTGAGCAAATAGGAATTGGTCAGCCAGTTGCGCAGACGATGTAGGATGACCGATTCCGATCGATCCAGCATTTTTTCATTCCATATCGACTGGTAGCGATCTTCCTGAGCAGAGAGCAGGTCAGAAACTAAAGTCGCCTCGGGTCGATCAGCTGCGGGTAAGATTTCGTAGCGAGCTACTCTCCTCGCTGACCTAATGAGCGCCAATGCATCAAAATCAGGATATCGATTGGTCAATACTTCAGCCGAATCTACCTCTATCCAGGTGGTCGCATGCGGACCTCCTCCTGCCAACTCACCAATTACCAGTGGGGCAAACAGGGCATCTCCCTTGGTGAAGCTTCCCAGCAGCCCGGTAAGCCACATAGCCCGTTGAAGCGATAGCCTGGCCGCTGCCGAATCGGGCTCTGCGATCAATTCGCTGTATCGCTGAGTAACCCTGAGTAGCAGCCCATTGGCAATCTGGCGCATATTGTGAATGGCCGTATGGCTGTACCGGCCATTGGCTTCCAATGCATAAGCCGGATGACCCGGTGCCTGTTTTATGGGTGCACCTGGCCATTGCAGCGCCTGCAACCTTTCAGCATAAACATATAATTGCCTCAGCAGCAAGTAATCTGCCTGATTGATGGCATCATCTACAATTCGATCGGCACCCACATGCTGAAACAGGGCCAACAACAGATACTCGTACAATTGGCCAGATTCGCACTCCAGCTCATCTCTTATTCGTAAGCCCTGCTGGTAAGCCGCCTCAAATTCGTTGGCGTGATATAAATCCTGTAGCTTGTAAAACGCCCGCTTGTAGGCTTGCTGCTCACTTGGACCAGCAAGCGTCGAGGGCAAATGAACCTGCTCGATCCGACTAACCAGCGCAAACACAGACGCGTCTCTGTAGTGCATCGCTTTTGTACCAAAAGACAAAGCCAGATCGTGAGCGTATTTTGACCAGGACTTCCGCAGGTGGAAACCTTCCCGACCTGCCGAATGGTCTACATCCTGATCGTACACTTTATCGAGTAAAGCTTCCAGCGAAGTAATTATTCCCTGAAGATCGTGCTGCCAGACGGGGCCCGGAGCGTCATTTTCACTGCTCAGCAGATCGGCCCAATCCAGGTATCTTCCTCGGACTCTGGCTAATCTGGCACGTGCTTCCGGGCCGGCGATTAGCTCGTCGAGCATTATTAGGGCAGGCACCACTCCATTTAGGTGCAAGACGGCTCGGACTCGCTCTTTGTACAGCGCCCAAGCGTGTATACTGGTAGTAGTAGCGATGGTGGTATAAAATCTTAGATGACTAACGCAAGTTAATCATTTATATAGATTTACCTTCGCACCCGATGAATGTTTCTGCCTTCATAGCCAGACGAGTAACTGCTGCCGGTGAGCGCTCCTTTTCGCGCCTCATCATCAATATTGCCATAGCCGCTGTAGCTGTTTCTTTGGCGGTGATGCTCGTCGCTACGGCTATGATGTCTGGATTTAAGCAAGAAATATCGAGCAAGATATTTGGCTTCTGGGGCCATGTCCACATCACCGATCAGGCAGCGAGCTTCAGCACCATGGACAATATGAACTACCCGATCTACCGCGATCAGGGGTTCTACCCCTATCTCGACACCATCGGACGAAGAGATGTCACCTGGTATGAGTTTCGCAATGGAAGAGAGATCAAGCATGAGGGTCTGACCCAAGGTGGCATTCGGCATATGCAGGTCTTTGCTACCCTACCCACCGTCATGCGGTCGGAAGATTCTCTGGGTGTCGAGATGGAAGGCTTAATCCTGAAAGGCATCGGTCAGGATTTCGACTGGCCCTCCTTCGAGCAATACCTGGAAAAAGGGAAAATACTTACTGTGAGTCCGGACAGTATTTCCAGAGACATTTTTATCTCTGCAGAAACCGCCCGAAGAATGCGCCTCGATGTCAATGACCGGGTCGAGCTCAACTTCCTGAGGGCCAATGGCCCCGAGCTGGTGAGGGTGATGAATGTGGTAGGTATCTACAAGACAGGACTGGCAGAATACGATCGCCAATTTGCATTAATCGATATTCAGCAAGTCCAGCGATTACTCGGCTGGTCAGAAGATCAGGTCGGTGGATTCGAGGTATTTCTGGACAATGTGGACGATGTCGATGCCTTTGCCGAATATTTGCATTTTGAGGAAGGCATTCTCCCATCCAACCTCTATGCCGAGTCTATCTCCCAAAAAGAAAGTGTGCTCTTCAACTGGTTAGACATTCAAGATTATAACCAGGTCATCATCCTGACTTTGATGATCATTGTAGCCATTATCAATATGATCACGGTTTTGCTGATCCTGATCTTAGAGCGCACCCACATGGTCGGAACGCTTAAAGCCCTTGGCCAGAGCAACTGGGGCATTCAGAGGATTTTTCTCTATTATGCCGGATACATTATGCTTTTTGGCTTGCTCTGGGGCAACATCATCGGACTTGGCCTTTGCTGGCTTCAGGACACCACCGGCCTGATACGCCTGGACGAAGCCAGCTACTATCTGGCGGTCGCCCCCATAGCCGTAAACTGGTGGACAGTTATTGCACTCAATGTCGGCACGCTAGGCATCACCCTGATCGTTTTGATTTTACCATCTCTTTGGATAGGACGGATAGATGCTGTCAAGGCGCTCAGGTTCAGATAATTGCCTTAATGCAAATAGCTGGCGCCGTTAAAATCTACAATCCCTCCAGTTGCCCACTCTGCATCAGCAGCAGCCAGCCAGAGGATGGCGCGAGCAATTTCTTCAGTGGTAGCTACTCTATTTAGGGGACTCTGAGCCCGAACAGCATCGCCTGCCTGCCCTTGCAGATGGGGTCTGGCCATAGCCGTCTCTATAAATCCGGGGGCTAATGCATGAACCCGGATACCGTGGGGGCCGAGTTCCTGAGCTAGTGATTGCGACAAGGCGTGCAGACCTGCTTTAGAAGCACCGTAGCCCACTTGTCCGGCTTCACCTCGGTAGGCGCCTCTGCTACCCACATTGACAATCACTCCAGTCTGCCCCGAATCCACCCAGTACCTGGCCGCTGTACGGCAAGCTTCGGCAGGAGCCATCAGGTTGAGTTGTATCGTTTCCTGAAAGATCTGCAACCAATCATCAGCGGACATATCCAATACCGGATGCTTAACGAATTGGCCGGCATTATTGACCAGTACATCTAGCCTTCCCAGCTTTGTGGTGGCTGCCTCGAGTAGCTGTTTGGCCGATTTGGACTTCCGCAGGTCGGCACCCAGCAAGCAGTGGCCGGCACCATCCAATTGCTGTAGGGTTTGCTCTCCACCCTCTCGGTCATGCCCATAATGCACACAGATGCGAGCACCCGCTTGGGCAAATGCCATTGCTGTAGCTCTACCGACGCCCTTACTCGCGCCAGTCACCAAGACCGCCTTTCCGCTAAAATCAAAAGTTACCATGGTGCAAAAGTATTGGACACAGAATACTTTTTCCCTCTAAAAATCGTCAATAAGGTTGTCCATGTATCTATGTGTATGCGTCTCTCTTTATTTATCCCTTTCCTAGCGTCCGTTTTGCTTTCCAATCCACTTGAAGCTCAATCGCTATCGCTGAGCCCCGAGTCTGAAGTTCAAATCAAAAGCCTGGAAGATACCATGGCCTATTTGGCCTACGCCATACTACACGATAGTACAGAAGAAGAACGCTTTCTGGCTTGCCGCGAACTGATACCCAAGCTGGTAGAGAGTCTCAAACACCCCAATTCTTTTCAGTACAGGTTTGACCGACTCGGCCAACACGTTTCCATTCAGTACCCGGCAGATAGCTCTTTTCGGATTTTCACCTGGCAGCTCCACGTTAATGTCGAAGAGTACAGATACTATGGCGCCATTCAACTCAATACACCAGATTTACAGCTCATGCCGCTCATCGATCGATCATTTGAGCTTCCCGATGAGCAACTACAATTTATGCCGCTGAGTCCTGATCGCTGGTATGGCAATGTAGTCTACGACATCCAGCAAATAGAGCAGACGAACGGTGAGAAATACTACTTGCTGTACGGAGCAGACACCTATGGTACTTATCGCCGAAGAAAGCTGCTAGACGTACTCTCCTTTGAAGACGGCAGGGCAAGTTTTGGCAAGCCGGTATTTCCATCTACCAGAGAACAACTCCCCAGGCAACGGCTACTCCTGGAGTACAGTGCAGCTGTGTCAGTTACGCTAAGGTATGACACTGACTTACAGCAAATTATGATGGATCACTTAATTATGATCGAAGGTCCTCATGGTGAAGGCCCGGTCCATGTACCCGACGGTAGCTACGAAGCCTTCAAGCTCGATGAAAACGGAAGCTGGGTGTATGTAGAAAAGGTCTTCGACCATATTTATGAAGAAGCTCCAAGAGAGCAACCCATAGAAAATCAAGGTCGGGAAAGAGATATTTTTGGAAGACCTAGGGGCAGATAGGCCCTCGTCTACCAATCTTCTGTAAAGGCCTTATTGATGATCTGCTCGGTAATTACTTCCAGAATGTTGATGATGGCTTGCTCTTCGATATCTCTCAGTGGTACATCTCCGGGAAAGGGCTCCTGCCAGGAAAAATTTGATTTCCAACCCTCAGCGTCAGGGTCCCTATGATTGATATATTCTACTGCCGTATTGATGGTCAGAACGTTCTGCCTGGTAAACTCTCCTGGCTGAGGTGCCTCTGATGTGACTCGATAATCCACTAGTGTACCCCTGAATTCCAGATCAGCATCCGTAGCACTGTTGATGATGCGCAGTCTGGCCTGATTCTGTAGCTTTTCCTTGAGGGCTTCTGCCGATTGGATGGGCAAAGTCGGCGGATGCGCCGTTCTGACATTATTCTCAAATACTGGAACGAATACCGTTTCTGCACCCGAAGGCAAGATAATTCCTCGGCAACTATAGCACTGAGTGAATAATAGAGCAACAAGTAGACTTGCGAGAGGGAGTAGACTTTTTAAGCTGGGGATCATACCTGCAAAATTAAATACAGAAACAAGAATCAAGAGCTCAGATACAAGAAGTCCTGATAAAAATTATCCAACCCGAGAATTCCAACCAAACGCCGCCTCACTCGTTCTACACACTCAACAGCTAATTAAATTACTTTATGCCCCAAGCTAAAACGCTAGGCGAATTAAAAGCTACTGGCTATCAGCCCCGCCCCATTAAAGAGGAATTGCGCAGTAATCTCATCCAAAAATTGCGTGCAGGCGAACAGATATTTGATGGTATCATTGGGTTTGACGACACGGTCCTCCCCGATGTTCAGAGAGCGATTTTGTCGCGACATAACATTTTACTGCTTGGACTGAGGGGGCAGGCAAAAACTCGTATTGCCAGATTACTCGTCAGCTTACTAGACGAATACATACCGGTTGTAGCGGGTAGTGAACTCAACGATGATCCCTTGCAGCCGCTGAGTCGGTCAGCCAGAGATTTGGTCGCTGAGAAAGGGGACGACACCCCAATCGAGTGGTTACACAGAGACCAGCGTTATATCGAAAAATTAGCTACCCCCGACGTGAGCGTAGCAGACTTGATTGGCGATGTAGATCCCATTAAAGCAGCGAGTCTCAAACTCCCTTACAGTGATGAGCGAGTTATCCACTTCGGTCTGGTGCCCAGAGCACATCGCTCACTCTTCGTGATCAACGAGTTGCCCGACTTGCAGGCGCGAATTCAGGTTTCCTTATTCAATATTCTTCAGGAAGGTGACATCCAGATCAGAGGCTTTAAGCTGAGACTACCTCTGGACATCCAGTTTGTTTTCACCGCCAACCCGGAAGATTATACAAATAGGGGAAGCATCATTACCCCACTCAAGGATCGGATCGAGAGTCAGATTCTGACTCATTATCCGAAAACCATCGAGATAGCTCGCGCCATTACGAAACAAGAAGCCAGGCTCAAGGACGAGCAAAGAGAGATGGTCGAAGTACCAGACATGTTGGAGATCCTTCTGGAGCAATTGTCCTTTGCGGCCAGAGACAGTGAATACATTGATGAGAAAAGTGGTGTAAGCGCACGTCTCGGTATCTCTGCTTACGAAAATCTGGTCTCTACCAGCGAACGACGGGCACTTCTCAACAACGAAGGTTCTACTACGGCGCGCATCACAGATTTCTGGGGCGTTGTGCCGGCCATAACAGGGAAGGTAGAACTGGTCTACGAAGGGGAGCAAGAAGGAGCCTACGGTGTTGCCATCAACCTGTTGGGCAAGGCCATTCAGGAAAGCTTTTTGGCACACTTTCCAGATCCGAGACAAATCGAGCAAGGAGTCGACAAAGACCCGTATGGTACCATCAGAGCATTTTTTGGTTCGGGTAAAGTAGTGGACATTCTGAACGATGACGCTACTGCAGAATATCAGAAGAAGCTAGACGGGATAGCTGGCCTTGGTAAACTCGTAGATCAGCAGATCGACAGCAAGCTGACCAAGGGAGAGCGGTACTTGTATATGGAGCTCGCTCTGCAAGGGCTAACCGAATTGGGAATCATCCATAAAGATGTACTCGAAAACAGCCTGAGCTTCAGAGACCTCCTGGCCGATATGCTCGGCGATGATGATTACTAGAATGAGCTAAGCTATAGGAAGTGAGGATGGTAACCGATCCTGCGGAAGTGCTTATAGAGATGAGACCGTTCGCTGGAGCTCACTGCTAGATATTAGATCGCTCACTGGCGTTCGCTGCTAGACGTTAGATCGTTCACTGAGGCTCACTGCTAGATGTTAGATCGCTCACTGGCGTTCGCTGCTAGAAGCTAGACCGTTCGCTGGAGCTCACTGACAGGGTGCTTACTTTTACAAGTTTGCTTTGCGTGCGCGAAGGGTGTTTTGGAGCAAGCTTACAACGGTCATGGGGCCTACGCCACCAGGAACCGGGGTCATGGCAGAGACCTTAGATTCAAGTGCCGCATAATCGACATCGCCACAGAGGCGGTAGCCTTTCTTTTTGCTGGGGTCGTCTACCCTATTGATGCCAACATCTATAATGACAGCGCCCTCTTTGACCATATCTGGCCCGACCATTTCCGGTCTGCCGATAGCTGCGATGAGAATATCTGCTCGTCTGGTATGGCCTGGCAAGTTTTGGGTTCGGCTATGACACATAGTAACCGTTGCATTGCCGAGATTACCTTTACGCCCCAGCAGAATGCTCATAGGTGTGCCTACTATATGGGAACGCCCAAGTACAACAACTTCCTTGCCGCTGGTTTCAATGCCATATCTCGTCAAAATTTCCAGAATGCCGTTGGGTGTAGCCGGCAGATAGCCCGGAAGACCAAGAGTCATACGGCCGATGTTTACGGGGTGAAAGCCGTCGACATCTTTTGTCGGATCGATAGCTAAAGTAACTTTTTGCTCATCAATTTGATCTGGTAGCGGAAGTTGCACAATAAAACCATCGATCTCGGGGTCATTATTGAGTTGTTCGACGATTTGGAGAACTTCTTCCTCGCTCACCGTAGCATCGCGGCGAATGAGTGTAGATTTAAATCCTACCTGTTCACAGGATCGCACCTTGTTTCTGACATAAACCTGTGAAGCCGGATTGTCACCAATCAACACAGCTGCCAGATGTGGCGGCCTTTCTCCGCTGGATAATAACTGATCAACTTCAGTTTTAATCTCTCCTTTAATTTGATTGGATAGGGCCTTGCCATCGAGTACCTGCATAATCACCATTTGACGGCAAATATACGGGCATGTATATATTGTCGCCTCGACGAGATATTCAGCAACCTGCTTTATCTATATTTGTGATGTCCCACCCTTGAATTACACACTTCTGCCGAGCCAACTGTGCGCAAAAAGCTATTTTATGCTTAGAACGTATACCCGAATTATTGTCATCTCTTTTGTCTTTCTACACGGTCTACTAAATGCTCAGCTATTCGCTCAAGGCACCGTTTACGAAATTGACGAGCACTTTACCATTGTAGACTGTGATGGAACTTTCGTGGACGATGGTGGTCCGCTGGTACCACACGATGCCACAGGTGTAGAGGAAATTACGATTTGTAGCAATAGCACCAATCCAAACTCTACGCACATCAGCCTGAATTTTTCACAGCTGTTTATTGCGGGTACCATGGAAATCTTTGATGATGCCTTTGCCAATCCAGCCAATTTGATCGCAACATTAACTGATGCGGACAACGGTACCAACCCGATCATAAGTGCAACCATTGCCAATCCGAGCGGCTGTCTAACTGTTCGTTTTACCCCCAATGGCACCGATGTAGGTTGGAATGCCTTTATCAGGTGTATTAAGGCGTGCCAGAGTGTTGTCGCTGCTATTGCCGATTCTGACCCAGCAATTATGCCTGCCGATACAGGCACTATAGATATCTGTCCCGGCGATCGGGTCTTTTTCACAGGGACCGGCATTTACGATCAGGATGGCCTTGTATATGACCAGGATGATGCTACGTCCACTTTCGAGTGGAATTTTAACGATGGTACCACCGCCATGGGCAACAATGTAAGCCAGGTATTTGATGAACCCGGCGGTTACCTCGTCCAGCTTACCGTGACCGATGCTGAAGGCTGCTCAAGCTTAAATCAACTCAATCAACGCATTCGCGTATCTCCTGGTCCAATTGTCACTTTTCAGGAGAACCTGGAAGATGCCTACTGTGTAGGGGAAACCATTGACTTGACTCAGAGTACGGAATTAGACCCGGATGCAACGACCAACTTATTCATTGAAACAGAGCCTATTTCTTATCCGGTAAGCCTTACGTTTGCCGACACCATTCCGCTTCCTGACGGTAATGGCGGCTCTTACTTATCTCCACTAGAATTTTCAGGATTTAATCCTGGACAAACCCTCGCTGACGGCGATGAAATCATAGCGGTATGCTTGAATATAGAACACAGCTATGCTGGCGACCTGGAGATAGAACTAATTTGCGGTGACCCGGAAGGTGTGAATCAATCTGTAGTACTTGTGCCCTGGCCAAACGGGATGGGTGGCACCTACTTGGGAGATCCTATCGATGACGAGACCTTAAATCCAGGTGTAGGTGCAGACTACTGTTTTACCAATGATGGTGGCCTAACCTTTAGCATGGCTGACGATACGCTGCCCTTTACAGAGCCTTCACTTATACCCGGTAATTATCTGCCTGAAGAATCCTTCGATGGTATGATCGGATGCCCACTTAATGGGGAGTGGTACATCAGGGTGAGCGATAACCTAAATATTGATGATGGCTGGCTATTCAGCTGGAGTTTGGAATTTGAAGAGACCCTTTACCCAGATCGGGATAGCTTTGAAGTGGGCATCGATTCTGTATTCTGGCAAGACAATCCATATCTTATTTACTACAGTTCCGACAGTATCGTCACCACTCCGGTAGCGGCAGGAGCAAGCAATTATATTTTGACTGTTGTCGACTCCTTTGGATGCGTATGGGATACAAGTGTAGTGGCCAATATGCTTCCTTTCAGCCACCCGGATTGTTACGATTGCTTACCACTGCTGGATGAGACCCTACAGCAAGATACCATTTGTAATCAGGGAGATATACAGACTACGCTGGCCAGCTTTGAACAAATTGATACCAATATTATCTGGCAGTCCTATGAAAATGCAGAGTTTGGACAACCGCTATTCCCAGACTTAACTGATGCCCTGAGGTCGAATATCGATGTCAACTCTATAAGTCCAACCATACTTACTGATATCAATCAAATAGAATCAGTCTGTCTGAATATTGAGACCGACTTTGCCGCCGATATTGGACTGTTCCTACGAGCACCAGACGGTAGCTTATTAGAGTTATCTACCGGTAACGGTGCTGGAGGAAATAACTATACCAGCACTTGCTTTAGTCCTGCCGCCATTGATCCAATTACCGCTGGCGTTCCTCCCTTTACCGGTACGTTCCAACCCGAAGGCGACTGGAATACCTTGATAAATACCCCTATTAACGGTCGATGGACGCTCCTGGCCTTTGACAATACCGGAATACAGCTCGGTCGATTTATCGATTGGACCATCACCTTTGTGCACACCATTGAGTTAAATCATACCTGGACTCCCGATGATGGAAATCTCAGTTGCACCAATTGCCCTGACCCCATCATTTCTGCTGATCAGACCCAGACTTATCAGCTAGAAGTCGTTGATGATTACGGTTGTACGGAAACTGGCGAAGTCCAAATATTTGTCGTCGACCAGCTCGCACCTTTAGTCATCAATTGCGATCCGGAAATCAGCATAGGAGAAATCCTTTTCAGCTGGAACCCCAGTTCGCCATCTGGTCAATACGAATTCACCGTAGATACCGGCAGTGGTCCTTCAGCGCCTATGACGGTCAGCGATACGTTTGTCGTTATCGATAACCTGTCCAATCTTCAGCAGGTCACCATTAATGTGAGACCATTAATTACCGATCCGGCTCAGTTGGGATGTGTTGACGATAGCTTTGTGAGCCTGACCTGTACCAATGTAGGATGCTTACTGAGTGCTAATATTCAGCAGATTAATGACGTCAGTTGCTTTGGTCTCGACGATGGCTCGGCGACGATACTGATTACAGACAATGACGGACTAGTAAATATATTGCTCAATGGTGGCCCTGTCTCATTGACCAATGATATGCTGACTGGCCTGGAGCCCGGGCCTTATCAGCTCATTGCTACAGACCCTACGGCATGTGCAGATACGGTAGACTTCACCATCTTCGAGCCACCAGCTCTGGATGTAAGTGTCACCCAAACCGACATCAATTGTAACGGTGACCTTACGGGACAAATTTCCATATCTGCCAACGGAGGAACAGGGCAGCTACTCTACGAACTTGATAGTGGTGGACTGCAGGATATGGACAATTTCAATGGCCTGAGTGCGGCTACTTATACCGTAAGAGTTGAAGATGATAACCAATGTGCTTTCGACACTACCATTACATTGACGGAGCCCGACGCCATCGATCTTATGGTGGATGTATCTGACCCACAATGCAACGATACGCAAGACGGTAGCATACAGCTCACCGTAGGAGGGGGTGTACCAACTTACACCTACGACTGGGCTGACATACCGGGCGATGATAACGCTGAAGACCGCGACCTTTTGGCTGCTGGCATTTACGAGCTGACCATTACCGATGATAACAATTGTACGTTCCTCTTTCAGGATACGATTGTAGCCCCAGACTCTATTTCACTGGCATTGACCAGCATCGATTCTGTTGACTGTTTTGGAGGAGGAAATGGCGCCATCAATATTAATCCTTCTGGTGGTACAGGCGACCTCAATTTCCTTTGGAACGACCCCAACGCACAGGTAGATGCTTCGGCTGTCTTCCTACTAGCGGGGACTTACACTCTGGTCGCAACCGATGATAATGGTTGTACCAATACCGTGACCTACACGGTGGAAGAACCCGACCCATTGGTACTGGATTTTGACCGATCAGATGTTCTTTGCCGTGGTGAAGCTACCGGCACAGCCACAGCTATAGCATCAGGAGGAAATAATGGCTATACCTACGACTGGGACGCGAGTGCCAATGCCAATGATGCTATTCTGATGGACGTTCCCGCGGGAACATATACCGTAACCGTTACAGATGCCAAGGGATGCATGACTGTTGATAGTGTACAACTGACAGAACCTGCTACTGCAGTTAGCGCCAGTATTGTTCAGGATGTACAAGGCTGCTTTGGGGAATCCCTGAATGTAGCCACTGTAAGTCCGGCTGGAGGTACAGGGAACTATACCTACCTGTGGTCAAACGATGATATGGGCACTACGGCCAGAGATTTACCTGAAGGGACCACTACCGTAGTCGTAACTGACGATTCTGGTTGCACCTTCGAGGCCAATATCGATCTGGAGGACCTGGAAGAAATCACATTCAACCTGATCACGATGATGCCGAGTTGTAATGGTTCATCGGATGGAGGCATGGGAATCAACCAGTTGATGGGAGGTGCAGGCATGGATGACTCAGACTACAGCTTCCTGTGGTCTAACAACACCAATGGAATTGCCGCGGAAAACCTGACGGGTGGCGTTACCTACTCCGTGACAGTGACGGATCCACAAGGTTGCCAGAGTACGCAAGGACTCCTTCTTCCAGATCCGCCACCGATCACCTTCGAGACCTTTACCACTGATGTCAGCTGCTTCGGATTCAGCGATGGTGAAGCCGGCATCAACAACATCAATGGTCCAAATACGGGTCTCTTCACGATTACGTGGAGTGACAATACCGGCGGAAGTTCTGATCCGAATGTAACCGACCTGGCGGCAGGAGCATACAGTGTCTTGGTGACCGACGTGTTAGGTTGTACGCAAAATGCCAATCTGGTGATACAACAACCAGCAGCCATCACCGGAGACCTCACCACCAGAGATGCGACCTGCTTTGGTGATGCAGACGGCCAGATTATCGCCGATATCGATGGCGGTATACCTGGATATGAATACAGTTGGTCGGTTCCAGGTAGCGGACCTACCATCGATAATATTCCAGCAGGAGACTACGAGCTATTGGTGACCGATGCTAACGATTGCGAGTTTGTGATACAGGCCACCATTGAACAGCCAGATGAAGTGACGGCAAATGCACAGCCACAGGACGTCATTTGTGCCGGAGATGCCACTGGACGAATTTTGGCTATTGGCGGCGGCGGTCGCCCTCCATTCACTTACAGTCTTGATGGACAATTTTATACTCGATCCGATCAGTTCCTCGGCCTATTGGCCGGCCAGTACACCGTATATGTACGAGATGAAGGCGGCTGTGTCAGTACAACTTCCGCAGAAGTGGTCGATGGGCCTACTTTCGATCTCGATTTGGGAATAGACACCACCATCATTTTTGGAGACAGTGTTTTACTCGAAGCCATAGTCAATGGAGGTGTTGGTGCACTTAATTACTTCTGGCAGGGCTCTTATGATGGTACCCTGAGTTGTGATACTTGCCCATCGGTACTAGTGAGCCCTGAATTTGAGATCGACTATGAGCTACTAGCTATTGACGAAAATGGCTGCGAAGCAGAAGATCGAGTTCGCGTTCGCGTCCAAAAAATACGAGTGGTCGAGGTTCCAACGGGCTTTACACCCAACGGAGACAGCCGCAACGACCGGCTGCTCGTACACGGTCGCCCAGGCACCCGAGTCAATTTCTTTAGAATCTTTGACCGTTGGGGCGAAGCTGTATTTGAAGATGGAGACTTCGAAGTCAATGACCAAACCCGAGGATGGGACGGCACCTACCAGGGCCAGGACCTCAATGGCGGGGTATTCGTCTGGCAGCTCGAAGTGACCTATGAAGACGACACTGTAGAAATACTAGAAGGACAAACTACCCTCATTCGATAACTCAAAAGGGCTGAGGTGACTGAAAATCGCAGTCACCTCAGCCCAAAACCAATGGTTTTCCCTACCTTAGTGTCTATCAAGGCGGCCTAGGGCGGGAATGAGCCAGTGTAAAAACCGTACTATGCCAAAAATCTACTTTTTTATTATTGGTCTGGCTTTCGGGCTGGGTAGTCTTCAAGCACAAGACGCGCGCTTCGCGCAATTTTACGCCAATCCTTTGCACACCAACCCCGCTATGGCCGGTGTATTTGAAGGAGAGCTGCGTTTTACAGCAAATTATAGAGTCCTTTATTCCAGTATACTGGGAACAGATGCATTCCGGACAGTAAGTGCCGGTATTGACATCAGGCGGCCGGCAGGTCGAGGCAACTTCGTAGGCATTGGTGCACAGCTACTACAGGATGTTGCTGGTGAAACCAATTTCAGCAGAACCCAAGGCATCATAAGTGGATCTTTCCAAAAAATATTGGGCAGCAGCGGTCGCGGAAGAAGAGCTACCTCCCACTACCTGGTCGGTGGAGGCTCCCTGGGCTTCGGTCAGCGAGGTTTCGACATTGAGAAACTCTGGTTTAGCTCTCAATTCTTTGTAGATCCTGGCACCAGCGAAGCCTACATCGATCGAGGCCTGGATGGTGAACCTGGCTTCGTAGGTGGCAATAGCGGCCTTTATCTCGACTTTAGTGCAGGCCTGCTCTGGTATGGTGTATTCGGAGAAAACAAGAGTATGTACGCCGGTGCGGCTATCCACCACCTCAATGAGCCAGACATCAGCGTGATCGAGGGTGGAACTGACCAACTGTACCGTAAAATCGTTGGCCATATTGGCGGCGAATTTCCATTTGGCCGATCTGGATTCAGTCTCTTACCAGCAGCACAGGTTATGAGCCAGGGACCTGCTTTCAGCGCCATGGCTGGAGGGAATTTGAGGTACACCCAGCGAGAGTGGCGAGAAGTCGCCTTGAGAATTGGCGCTTGGGCACACTTCTCTAATCGACTTGATGCAACCAGTGCAGACGCTGTAATTATTTCCGCCGTACTGGAATTGGAGTCTTTGCAGTTCGGGGTCAGCTATGATCTTACCCTCAACGAGCTCAACCTAAGCAATAACGGCCGCGGAGCATTCGAACTGAGCATGATCTACGTGAAGCCCGCTAAATATCGCGGAAGAGTCGACTGTCCTAAGTTTTAAGCCACTTAGTAATTGGTAAGTTAAACTCCTGATTGCTAGTGTAAAAGGCCATACCTTTGGGGGAACACTCCTTTACTACGCCCCCCTCATGAACAACATTTTACCAATATGGGCTGCATGCCTGTTGGTAGGTATGTCCAATATCAGTGCCCAACAGCTTCAGCTCACCATAGACGAACCTATAGAGCGCTTTACCATCAGCGCTGATCAGCATAGAGATCAGCTGGAGTCGATCGATATCGGTCCGCTGGTCATTGGCCATACCTACAGACTATACAGTAGTGATATAGACCAAACCTACTTCTTTGAGGAGCAGATGGCCTACCCTACCATTGAGCAATCCATACAAACCTTTATGGCTACATCTACCAGACAGACGCTTCACCTCTGGCGCCCAACGGCCGACCCAGGTCAGGATATCCACCTTTCCATTGCGGATCTGAATAACATACACCAGCCTAATCAAGCGTTTGGCAGCTTACAGATGATGGATGGTATCCAAGTTGAGCTAGATACCAACGCCAGCGATTTGGTCAACGCTGTATTTAACGATCAGTCGTGTTTTGAGACGTTTAATGCGGAGTTTGATGGGGAGTTTTTTCCGCTCGAACAGCCAGACGGCTCTTTCGACACAATTTCTCAATTAGGCACATTTAGTAGTGGCACCTCCTCCGTTGGCTTCGAGAACGGGATCATATTGAGTACGGGCAGAATCAGCAATGCGGAAGGTCCTAATGACAACAACTTCAGAACTCAGGACTACGGCAATACCAGCCTGGATGCAGATATGCTCATGCTATCTGGTGGGTTATCCATCCACGACATGGCCGTTCTGGAATTTGAGTTTCGACCAACCTCAGACACTATAGACTTCGACTATGTATTCGCGAGCGAGGAATATTGCGAAGCTTTTAACGAGACGAACACAGACATTTTTGCTTTTTTCATCAGTGGTCCAGGCATCAATGGTCCATTCTCAGACAACGCAGAGAATATTGCTGTACTCCCAGACGGTACAACCAATGTAAAAGTCAATACCGTCAACCACCTTCAAAACACCGCCTTTTACCGAAACAATGTCAATCCATCCTTTTTCTTAAACTGCAATCTTGATATGCCATTCGCCTTAGATGAAATAGGCTACGATGGCATGACGACCATTTTAACGGCTCAGGCAGAAGTTATCCCCTGTGAGACCTACAAGCTGCGCATGGTGATTGCTGATGTAGGTGATGGCTTCTTCGACTCAGCAGTTATGCTGGTCAGTGGCTCTTTTGCTGCGGGACTCATCAACCCAGAGCCTATAGGCGTTGACGTCGAGTCGGATACCAGCGTATTCGATCGATCGGAAGGTTGCCAACCTTTTGAAATCGCATTGAATAGAGTGGACACCAATATACTTACCGACTCTGTAGTCGTCACCTACTCCATCAGCACCAGCAGTACAGCTACACAGAACATCGATTTCACGGTCAGTCAGGATAGCATCATCATTCTGCCCAATCAGCTTGCAGATACGCTGACCTTCGACATTCTGGCAGATGGCTTACCGGAAGGAGTAGAAGAAATCATCATTCAGCTGGAAGGCACCTGCAATTGCGATCAAAACCAGATCGTCATCAGGATTGATGACTCCCCTCAGATAAATATCCAACTCGATCCACCTGCTACTGGTTGCGCCGGAGATATGTTTGAACTTGCCCCCATCGTAAGTGGCGGATTTCCTGGATATACCTTCGAATGGGATGATGGCAGCACCGACAGCTTGCGCATGGTCACAACAGACACAGGGACTGTAGACTATTGTGTCACCATCACCGATGCTTGTGGGTTTCAAGACTCGGTATGCGTGCAAGTCATTCGACCTGCCGGATTGGCCCAAATCAGTGGAAGCTACTCCTTGTGCAATGGACCAGTCACCATACCAGTACCTCTTCAAGGCGGAGGCGATTTCACGATTACGGTCTTAGAAGATGGACTTCCGCAGGTCTATACCTCAAGCGACGACACGCTTTTCCTCACCTACTCTTCACCGGTTTCTCTCGAATTATTTGATATTACAGTAGATGGCTGCCCAGGGGTAGTCATGGGCACTGCAGAAGTAACGACCAACGAATTTAGTGTTGACGCTACACTCACCAATCTGCTCTGCCTGGGCGAAGCAACGGGTGAGATCTCACTTGACGTGAATGGAGACCCCAGTCTGTTTACCTACACCTGGTCTGATCCTATGGTGAGTGGATTCAACCCATCCGGGCTCCAGGCCAACACCTATAATGTGCGCATAGAAGATGCGGCTGGATGTTTCATAGATACCAGTTTCACCTTAGTTGAGCCGGCCACGGCAGTAAGCATTGCTCAGGATAGTATATCCGATCAAACTTGCATCGATGGTGGCTATCTGTTTGTCGAGGGCGCAGGAGGTACCGGAACTTTAAGTTATAGCTGGATCGATGGCCCGCTTGGACAGGAGCGGCAGAATCTGCTAGCTGGTCCCTATACTGCAGTGGCAACCGACGAAAACGGGTGCGCCGATACCATCAGCTTGCAGGTCAACGACCTACGTACGACTGTAGAGGCAGGTATAAGTGCACCAATGACGCAGCTCGACTGTCAGACCAACTCTATACTACTCAGTGGGCCAGACAATACTGGCCAGCCCGTAAACTATCAGTGGACCGACGAGAATGGAATGCCAATTGGTGATACACAAGACTTGAGCATTACACAGGCAGGTACGTACATCCTGACTGTCACTAATCCTGACAATGGCTGTTCTTCCAGCGATCAAATCATCATCCTTCAAAGCGATGATCTGCCTCAGCTATCTGTTATACAAAACGACATAATTACCTGTGCCAATAGTTCGGTAGACCTCGTAGTCGGAATAAACGTGAACGACGCTGTAGACTATAGCTGGACGGGTCCAGGCGGACCTATTGGCTCTAATAGCCCTCAAGTACTGAATGTAACTCAAGCGGGCACTTATACCGTTGAAGCCATCAGACAGAGCAATCAATGCACGGCAAGCCTGGACGTTGTAGTCCAGGAAGATACAGAAGAGCCCATGGTCACTTTAACTGTTGATGGCCCAGTCAACTGCCGAAATAGTGAGACCCAGGTGAGATCTACTCAAAACGCCGATTACAATTTTAGTTGGAGCAGTACAAATGGCACCATCGTGAGTGGCAGCACCAGCAGTGTAGCTACAGTGACAGAAGGTAATTACGAATTACTCGTCACCGACCAGACCAACGGTTGTGATGCTACCTTTAGCACTCAGGTCGATGCAGACTTTAGAACACTCACACCAGAGGCCGGCCCCGATCAGCTCTTGCCGTGCAACGATCCCAATTTCAGCATAACCGGATCTGCCCTGCCCAATTTAGCAGGTACCACCTTTGCCTGGTACGATCCAGACGACAATTTAATTACCAATCAAGCTAGCTTTACACCAACAACCATTGGCTCCTTCCGTCTGGAAGTCATTCATCCAGAAAGCTTTTGTCCGAGTTCAAACTTTGTCGACGTGACCAGCGAAGGTCCCGTTGAGGCCGTATTAGATATCATCAGCCCACCGTGCCCGGAAGTTGGCGGTCAGGTCTTTTTAGAAGATGTTATCGGAGGTGTGGGGCCCTATACGTTAGACTTTATCGGTGGCCTACCTGACACAGCGATAGCTAACGCCTGGACTGATGTTTCGCCAGGTCGCTACACCTACACGGTCACTGACCAAAACGGATGCAGCTTTACCGATGTATTCGAGCTATTAGAAGGCGGGGTATTTACCGGATTTACGCAGGCGGTAGAAACAACCATTGGTGAACCTGTCCAGTTGGGTGCACAAGTCAATAGACTAGACTTTGAGATTGCATCCTGGAACTGGTTGGTTGGACCTGCTCAGCAACTGAGTTGTACAGACTGCCCCAATCCACTGGCTAGCTCAACGGAGAGCTTTACTGCTGCAATTATTGTAGAAGACATCTATGGCTGTGTGCTCGAACTCAGGCAGGAAGTCATTGTAGATGCCACACAGATCATATTCGCACCCAATGCTTTTAGCCCTGGCGATCAGAATGGAGTTAATGACCGGTTTACGTTGTTTGGACCACCTAATGCGATCGAAGCGATTGAGTCACTCGGCATTTATGATAGATGGGGCAATTTGATGTGGACAGGTACGGAACTGGAAATCAACAACCAAAGCCAGGGATGGGATGGCGAATTCCAGGGGCGCCCGATGAGTGCCCAGGTTTTTGTCTACTCGGCCCGGGTCAGACTGATAGACGGTAGTGTCAAATTCTTTAATGGTGACTTTGTGTTGTTGCGATAGGTTGTACCTTGAGCAGCATATATGGATAGAGCACAATTATTCTCGCTCATAAAGAAGCGCAAAAGCTTTTTGTGTGTGGGCCTGGACCCAGTCTCTGAGCGACTTCCGCCTACCGTTCGAGGTGATGTGCTTACCTTCAACAGAGCCATCATAGACGCTACCCGTGACTACTGTGTAGCCTACAAGCCCAACTCGGCCTTCTACGAGTCCCTTGGCCTGGAAGGAATGGAGATTTTAGCCGAAACCATAGAGTATATAGGCTCTGACCACTTCATCATTAATGATGCAAAGAGAGGAGATATCGGCAATACATCGAGGCAATACGCCCGGGCTAGTTTTGATATACTAGGAGCAGATGCAGTTACAGTAGCACCCTATATGGGAAGAGATTCCGTCCAACCCTTTCTCGATTTTCCTGGAAAATGGGTAATCCTCCTGGCACTGACCAGCAATCAGGGCAGTGCTGATTTTCAATTTTTAGAAACTAAGACTTCGTCAACTACACCAGGTTCACAGAACGTGCCCCTCGAACATAAAGGACGGCCCCTACTCTACCAGCAGGTGATGTCCACTGCTGCTAGTTGGGGATCACCAGATCAGCTGATGTTTGTTTGTGGTGCAACCCACCCTGAAGCTTTTGCCGATTTACGTAAAGCCTGCCCCGATCATTTCTTTCTGGTGCCGGGTATAGGCGCTCAAGGTGGCGACCTCAAAGCCGTATGCCGCTTCGGCATGAATGACCATTGTGGGCTCCTGGTCAATAGCAGTCGAGGGATCATTTACGCCAGCCAGGGCGATGATTTCGCGCGGGCTTCCAGAGAAGCTGCCAAAAAGATTCAAAAAGAAATGGAAGGAGCACTGGCAATGTATTTGCCAGAGTGAAAGAATAAAGCTTATGATTCCTTCTTTTTATTTCTAATCTCGGCCAAGTACTTCTGTAAGATTTCTAAGTTTTGCCGATCATTATTATTTATACCTCCTTCATAATCAGAAAACCAGACTGGATTTATCCTATTTCTAGATCTAGGACTCTGAAAGTAAATACCAAAAACTGGCTTTTTAATATTTTTTTCCCCATTGGGATGTAGCTCATATTTAAGGAACAAAGCCATCTTGTGGCTATTGTTTACTTGAGAATAATCGTAAATCCTAAATGAATTCCCGTAATCGCTAGACTGATTCTTAAGCCATTCAGACATCAGCACCGGCCTACCTTCTAACTTATTGTCTCCTTCTATATATACTGGATCTTCATACAATTGGAAAAGATCAATTTTTTTACCTGCCTCTAGTAATTTAAGAAAGCCATTTTCCCAATTATCTTTCATTTTTAAATTTGCAAGCGGCCCCCCAGTATTACTGACTAAAATCAATTCGTCCCAATGATCAATGTGATTTATGGAAAAGTTGTAGAAATTCCATCTCAAACATAGGTTTGTATTGATAATATTACCCCTAAGAAATGGATAAAACTTTAAATATTCTTCATCAAAGTACTTTGAATTAATTTCATGAGATCCAGAAAAAGGGATAATATTATCAATACAAACCTATGTTTGAGATGGAATTTCTACAACTTTTCCATAAATCACATTGAT
>JBCBVN010000004.1:0-37162 GCA_039817625.1 Bacteroidota bacterium | reverse complement strand
CAAGAGTTTTCAAGAACTAAACACTATTACCCCTACTGTTCACATATACCCCCAATTTAGCCATCAAAGAGACCAGTAATATCAACATCCGGACAAAAAAGAATTGCTTGCTCTTCTTCTTCACCCCAAACTCCAGCCAAAAGGCATCAAACCCTTCCCCCACTACCAACCCCAACCACTGACCCTGAGTTAAATACACGCTCACTCTGCTTCCGCCCAGGCTCTCCTAACAAGCGGCCCACTTCAACTCTAACCAGAAGTGTGTCGTTTGAAGAGTCCAGCATCGTGTAATCATGGCCAACGTATTATTAATTTTTGCCCATCCGGCTCTGGAAAGCTCGCGGATCAACAAAGTACTCGTTGAAGGTATTGACCAAATTCCCGGTCTTCACTTTCACGACCTTTACCAGCACTATCCAGACTTTTATATCAATGTTCAGCGCGAGCAGGAGCTGTTGCTACAGCACGACATCGTCATCTGGCAGCACCCGCTTTATTGGTACTCTACGCCCCCGCTTCTCAAGCAATGGATAGACCTGACCCTGGAGCACGGTTGGGCCTACGGTTCTACGGGAATTTTCCTGAGGGGCAAAAAGCTCCTTAGTGTCATAACAGCAGGTGGTGGCCGAAAAGCTTACGAAGCTGGTGGGTCGAATCATTATTCTATACAGGAGTTCTTGCGACCTTTAGAACAGACGGCTAAGCTATGCGGTATGGAGTATTTACCGCCCTATGTCATCCATAGTACCCACAGCATTGATGAAGAAAATGCCTGGAAAATCAGGGAGGAATATCACAGCTTCTTGAAGGGGCTTATTACAGGTGACATACGCCCGGAAGAACTGAGTAGCCTGGACTATACTAACGATCTGACTCCTTCTCAACCCGTTAAAAATCAATAATGGCAGACAGTTTACTATTTGATGCCATGATCTATCTCATGGCCGCTGTGGTGGTGGTACCCTTGGCTCAGAAGCTTGGACTAGGCTCGGTGTTGGGTTACTTGATTGCCGGCATCATCATCGGGCCCTTTTTATTGGGTTTCATAGGCGAAGAAGGTGACGAACTACTGCACTTCGCAGAATTCGGGGTGGTCATGATGCTGTTCCTGGTCGGATTGGAGCTCGAACCGCGATTGCTCTGGCGATTGCGAACTCCGATATTGGGTATGGGAGGTGCCCAGGTCATCGCCTCGACGCTTATTATCGGAGGCATAGCCTTTTTTGTTGGCTTACACTGGAACGAAGCGCTGGCCGTGGGCATGACTTTTGCCCTTTCTTCAACAGCTATTGTACTTCAGACCCTGAATGAAAAGGGGTTGATGAAAACAGCCGGTGGGCAAAGTTCGTTTGCCGTATTGCTTTTCCAGGATATAGCGGTCATACCCATACTCGCCCTCTTACCCTTATTGGCATTAAATCATGTCGGAGGTGGAGGGGAAGGAGGAGGCCACGGGCACGGCGGTGGTGCTATGGAAGACTTTCCCGCTTACCTCCAGACCATACTCACACTAGCAGCTGTAGCCTTTGTCGTTTTAGCCGGCCGATATCTTGTGCCGAGACTTATGAGGATTGTCGCCGCTACGCGCCAACGCGAGTTACTTACTGGCGCAGCTCTCCTCCTGGTAATTGCCGTTGCTGTTCTGATGACCCTGGTCGGTCTTAGTCCGGCCCTCGGCGCATTTGTCGGTGGTGTTGTCTTGGCCAACAGCCACTACAAGCACGAACTAGAGAGTGATCTGGAGCCCTTTAAGGGACTGCTACTCGGCTTGTTTTTCATGGCTGTTGGCGCATCTATAGATTTTAATCTGGTCGCGGAAAACCCACTGTTGGTGATGGGCCTGGTGCTTGGATTACTGGTCATTAAGGCGAGCATTCTATTCATTATCGGCAGATCATTTAAGCTGGGACTGGACCAGAATTTCCTCTTCTCTCTGGGCCTGGCACAGACGGGAGAATTTGCCTTTGTATTGCTGTCTTTCATCAAGCAGGAAGGTATTTTACCCAATGATTCGGTTGCTCTTCTATTGGTAGTTGTAGCCATAAGCATGGCCGCCACACCGCTTCTGATGCTGTTCAATGAAAAGGTATTGCAGCCCCAATTCGGAACTCTCGAAAAAGTAAAGGAAGCCCGTCCGGCAGATGCCATCGAAGATCAGCGCAGTGTTATTGTTGCCGGCTTTGGTCGCTTTGGGGCCGTCGTTGGCCGCTTCTTAGGGGCTAATGGCGTGCAGGCAACCATACTCGATAATGATTCCGATCGGGTAGAAGTACTGCGAAAAATGGGTTTTGAAGTCTACTATGGGGATGCCACTCGTTTCGATTTGCTTGAATCTGCGGGGGCTGCAGAAGCCAAGGCCATCATCATTGGCCTGCCTACACCAGAAGAAAACCTCAACTTAGTAGAGGTCGTCAAGAAGCACTTCCCCCATCTGCATATCGTCGTCAGAGCATTCGACTATATGGACACCTACGAACTAATGGACGCCGGCGTCTTGCACATATTCAGAGATACCATCCGAAATGGTGTAGCTGCAGCGGGTGAGGCTTTGAAGTTAATGGGCTTTCGCTCCTACCAAATCGAGCATTACGCCCACCGCTTTTTAGAGCACGATGCCAAGGCACTGCGATCTCTGGCCGCCGTGAGAACAAACGAAAGCGAATATCACAACATGATCCGAACGGCGGTCTCTGACCTGGAGCAGCAAATGAGAAGCGATCTTGGGCCTTACAGGACGCCCCAGGGTGCGGGTTGGGATTCAGAGTCGCTGGTAGAAGAATTTGGGAAGAGTAGTTGATATTACTCCTCTTCATCCCCAGGCTCCAGCCAGAAATTATTGAATCCTTCACCAACTACTAGCGACAGTCGCTGCATATTGAGCAGCTCAAGCAAGCCAAGGAAGGTAACGATGGCGTGAATACGCGTTTTGCATGGTGCAAATATAGCCTTAAAGCTAGGTCGCTCGGCACCCAGGCGAACGCGACCAACCATGTCCATGATGCGAATCTGCTGCTCCTCGATGGTGTGGGCAAACTGGGCGATTTCGTGAACCGGAGGGCGATTGGCTTCCTCCTCCAGCTTGGTCATCAGGCGCTCGAAAGCGCGAAGGAGTTTGAAAAGGGTGACGCTTTCCAGCTCCACATCGACCAGGGCTTTAGTAGCAATCTGGGCCAACTCGGCAGTCACGTTGCCACGGTAGCTACGCACAGCCCTTGCCTTCTCCAACTCCCGCATTTGGTCGAGTACACTTTTGTAGCGTTTGTACTCGAGTAGGCGAGCAACCAGTTCTTCGCGGGGGTCGATCTCATTGCCCTCTTCATCGAGCGGCTTGCGTGGGATGAGCATCTTGGCCTTGATCCGGCAAAGCGTAGCGGCTACCAGCACAAATTCGCTGGCCAGATCTACATCCATGGCTTCCGCCTGGCGTATATAGGCCAGAAAATCGTCTGTGACCGTAGCAATGGGAATGTCGTATATGTCTAGCTCATCTCGCTCTATGAAGAAGAGGAGCAGATCGAAAGGACCCTCAAATTGGGGGAGCTTTATGGTGTATGTGCTAGACATGGAGGGCAAAGGTAATGCGATTGGGGAAAGTGGGACTGAGACAAGCTTAGTAAATATGTGCACGGACTAAACTGAGTAGACGGACTTTACACGGAAAGATAGCAGAGCGCTAAAGCGAAACTGAAGAAAACGGAGCGCGACATGGCTAAAGGAAAATTTAATGCTTTTGAGCCATGCACCACTCGAAAAGTGGATTGACTTCCGTGTTAATTCGTAGCGCTTTAGCGCTTCGTAAAATACTCTGTGTTCAATCCGTTAACTCCGTCAAATCCGTGTACCAATTTGAAGCAATCGCCAGGTAGGTAGTTTTCTCACCACGTGGCATTAACTTTGCAACCCTAACCATGGAAAAGCCACCCATTCTATATCTCATCCCTTCTACTCTGGGCGACAGCGGCCTCGGCCCAATTCCCGATGAGACGATCCGAGTTATTCGCAGCTTGGAGATATTCGTGATGGAGAATGGCAAGGTGGGTCGGGCTTTCCTCAAACAAGTTGGGCTGGAGAAACCGCTCAATGAATATCGATATTACGAGCTCAACAAGCACACTCCTGAAGAGGAAGTCGCCGAACTACTGAAACCCGCATTGGAAGAAGGATTGGATATAGGTTTGCTGAGTGATGCAGGTTGCCCCGGAGTAGCAGACCCCGGCGCTGACCTGGTATGGCATGCACATAGACGAGGAGTCGTTGTCCGACCTCTGGTCGGGCCTTCCTCCATTCTCCTAGCGGTGATGGTATCAGGCATGAACGGGCAGAGGTTCAGCTTTCAGGGATACTTGAGCGCGAAACGCAACCAACTGGCCAAAGACTTGAAACGCCTGGAACGCGAGAGCAAGAGTAACCGCGCCACCCAGGTCTGGATCGAAGCGCCCTACAGAAACAAAGGCATATTTGATACGGCTATTCAGGTGCTGGCACCCACTACCCTATTCGGCATTGCCTGTGACTTAACTCTGGAGACAGAGCTGGTCCGTACACACCCGATCATGGAATGGAAGCGCATCAGGCGGCCACCGATCAATAAGCGACCAACCGTATTTACTCTGCTGGCTAGATTGTAGACAACCGCCTTAACAGATAGAAGAACGCTCGTAGGAGCTCAAAGCTCTCCGACCGTGGTATATCGGAGTGAATAGGTATCCACTCATCATGATAAGTCTTATCGCACCAGAGTAATTTCACCGGTAACGACCTCCTTATCTCCGTCTGGCATGGTGAGTTCCACCTGGTAGATATATACACCTACATTACACATTTGGCCGGCATGGCGTCCATCCCAGATATAGTGCTGATCAGCTTGGGCAGATGAGGAACCTCCAGATACGAGGTTGCCCCATCTATCGTAGATGGAGCGCTGGCTGACGCGGACCTCTTCCTGAAGGGGGTAGATCATGAATTCATCATTCTGACCATCTTCATTAGGAGAAAAGGCATTGGGTAAATAGACCGCGTTGCCATCTTTGACAATAATGGAAACCTCATCTACAGCCATACAGCCTCTATCATTGATCACCTCTACGGTATATACCTGAGAAAAGTAGGGACTCAGCATGACGTCGAGGCAACTGGCATCCATACATTCTATCCCAATCTCAGGATACCAGTTGGCTACTACTTGCTCATCCTGTGGTAATTCGAGACTAATGGCATGTTCTTCGCCTGCAATCAGTTCGACTTCTTCTTCAAGCTCAATAAGCAATGGGCGCCGTCCTGGCAGGTCGATTTCAGTCCATAATTCGCAGCCCATATCATCAACTATGCGCAAGCTGTAAACGGCGGGTTCAAGGCCAGTCCACCGACCCTCGAATCCTTGAGGCTCGTTGTCTAACTCGTATACATAAGGAGCTGTGCCACCAAACACCTGAAGTACCTCAATGCGACTATCGCCATCTCCATAGCAAGTTTCGGGATTGATGGTGATCTCTACGTCTTCGGGCCGGTCTTCAATCTCGCTGACCAGTACCTGATCTAAGGCAAAGCAATTGGTTTCGGGATCAGTCGCCCGAATCTGATAAAGACCAGTTTCTGTGATCGGCTGATTAATAGCAGACCCAATTTGCTGGCCGGAAGCATCCAGCCAAACGATTTGGCTGAGAGAACTTGCTTCGCCCAAAAGATTAAGCTGCTCAAAATCGCAGCCGACAATCTGGTCTTCACCAGCATCTACTATTGGCGGAGCTGCTATGCGCAAGCTTTGTGTGGTTGAGTAGGAGCAGTTTGACCACTGATAAGTGAATTCATAGGTATGCTCTCCGACTCCGAGGTTGGCTTGGGCCAAATCGATAATTCCCTGATTTATATCGATCAATCCAGGACCAGACCAAGAGCCATTACCCAGCTGACTGTCATCTCCGATTATTTCGATGCCGAGTTGGATTGGTTGCCCTGGAAGATCGTTAGCGCAGAATGCCTGCGACAAATCTGTAGTAAGCTCGACGCTGATTGGCGGACAAGCTTCTGTTGCGCACTGATAGGTCTGAGTGACCGGTGTACAAGGCCCTTCTGTAGAGACGGCTAGCGAGATGGTCACTTCCTGCTCAGGTACCAGGCCATCGACCTGATAAGGTCCTCCATTCCAGGGTTCACCATTGACCTGATAGGTATAGCCATCGGTCTCTGGCCAATCGAAAATAACGCTAGCTGTTGTAGATGTACAATTGACCTGCGGCAAAGCTGGAGGTGCAAAAGCCTCTAGTTGATAGGCCGCGCTGGATGTACAGCCGTTGGCATCGGTGTAAGTATAGTCGACCATTTGGACACCTTCATTGCTCGTGCTGAGGTCCAGGCAATTGCCGATGATATTTGGGTTAGACCAGCTACCGCCGAGGGGCTGAACATCCAGGCATACTTGCTCTGACAGGCAAGCTGTAGCTGGTCCAGTCAAGCTGATTTCCGGAAGCGCCAGGCTCGTGATGGTAAGCGCCGTACTCCCTTCACACCCAGTCACCAAGTCTATGAGCTGTAGGGTGTAGTCTCCGCCATCGTCGACAGAGATAGACGATTCCGAACTTCCAGTACTCCAGGAATAAGAGAAACTTCCAGACCCCGAGCCGCTGCTGACAGCTAGCTCGATGGGCCATTGATCACTATTTTCACAAAGCGCTGTCGGGGCATCGGCTAGTATGCTAATATCCAATGGCGGGTGGATGGTAAGTAAGGGCGATTGTACATCGGTGCTACAGCCTGTTTGCTGATCGATCACCGTGAGTCCTACACTTCCGGTGGATTGTACCAATGTGGTTGGACCTTCTTCTCCATTTCCCCAATTGAACTGGTAGTCTCCTGACCCACCCGCAGGTGTAGCAGACAGGTTTATACCATCATCGGCACTTGCTGCACAGATTTCCGGACCGTTATCTATAAAGAACTCTACGTTTATTGGCTCATGGATGATGACCTCTACGGGTTGGGCTTCTGCCGTACACCCACTTTGATTATCGATAACCGTCAAAGCCAAGGAACCCGAAGACGGCATGAAGGCAGACACATCAAAATCTCCATTACTCCAGCTGTAAGCGAAGTCGCCCGATCCACCAGATACCAGCCCTGTGAATGTTAATCCATCGCCGGGTCCGCTAGCACAGAGTTCCGTGCCAGAATCGGGAATGATGTCGATGTTGATTGGTGGGTGTACGATAAAGTCAACCGGGCTCGCCGTGACGACACAGCCTGATTGCTCGTCTACCACCGTCAGTCCTAAACTGCCTGTAGATTGAGCGAAAGTACTTGCTCCATCAGTACCATCTGTCCAGCTGTAAGAAAAGTTGCCTGACCCGCCAGCTGTGGAAGCTTGTAGTGTGATACCATCACTAAAGTCTGTAGCACATATTTCATTGCCCGGGCTGGCATCGATAAATAAGGCTGGTGGGTCTGCCCCTTCCAGATCTATTTGTCCACTGACTACACAACCAGACACATTATCAGTAACCATAATCGAATAGGTTCCTGGCTCGTCAACTGTAATACTTTCTGTTCCACCTCCATTGCTCCATTGGTAGGTGTAACTTCCACTGCCACCGCTGGCTATGGCGCTTAAGTCTGCTGTATGGCCACCTCCCAAAGAACAAAGAATATCAGGGCCTGCTGAAAAGACGTCAAGTACAATTTCGGCACCTTCAATGACTACGGATACGGGGAATGAAGGACAACCAAATGCGTCAATAGCTGTGACGGTGTAGGTACCTGGCTGATCTACGACTAGTGTACTACCATTGGAACCATCGTCCCATATGAAGGTGTAATTTCCCGATCCACCGAATGCACTGGCTACGAGTTGGGTGGATTCACCAGGGCAAAGTACTACTGGCCCGAGTATTTCAATCTGAGCTTGCGGAGTGGGTAGTACTTCCAGCCAGAATATGGTTTCGTCTTCACAACCGTTTCGGTCTGTGATGGTCACGGAGTAGAAGTAAAAACCAGCAGGTTCACAAGCAATAATTTCTTCCGTGGTTGCGCCAGTATTCCATTGGTAGGTGAATGGAGCTTGATCACTTTGGGTCTGTGCCAATAGAAAAGCGCAGTCTCCTTCACAAATCACATTATCGCCCACAATACTGGGCAATATCTCAGGCCATACGGTTACCATAAATACTTTTTCGCGCCCAACACAGCCACCGCCGCAAGTAGGAATAACAGTGTAGGTTATGGTCACTGGACTACCCGTATCGTTGAAGTATACGTCGTCTATAACCGGTCCTGAACCCGAGCTTGCCCCAAAAGCTTCTGGGCTGGCGATCCATTCAAAAGTAGTCTCTGGATCCATATCGCTGTAGAGCGTAATATTTGCACTTTCACCAGAGCACACTTCAAAATTGAGGGTATCATTCGTGATCTTTGGATCGTCACAACAAGCGAAGAACAGCAGGTCTTCAATGGGTGTATCTAGCTGGCAGCCGGGGAATTGGTATCCACCGACTTCTCCATCGGAGTAGGTTTTGAACTCGACATTACAGGGCTCTGGATTAGGACTTGGTTGGGTGCAAATGATATCTGCAATGATGCAAATTTCAAAGGTTGCTCCTGTTGTACCAGCCAACTGATCTCCCCAGGTACAATTGGGGTCTGCAGGATCAAAACAAGGAGCACCAGTAGGTATTTCTCCGACGAAGAACCAGCCTTCGCCAACTGGTTCGTCTGGTGGCAAGGAGCCATTGGGAATATCGTTGTACAAAACGGATAGGTCGGGAAACCACTGCCAGCTGCCATTCAAGGAGGCAGGAGGGGGAACCGTATATCGTAGAGGTTCGCGAGTAGCCAGGTCGCGCTCTACATAAAAGCACTCGTCAAACGTGGGGACGATCGCCTGCAACCAATTATTGTTAGACGACTGATACCAATCAACTTGAAAGCAGATTTCTATACTATCTCCGGCATAGCAATTGGTCACATCGGTACTGAGGTTATTGACCAGATTGGTCATTTCGATATTGCCGCTGGCCAGGCAAACATCTGAGGCGGCACCAGACTCTAAGGCTGCACCTTCACTTGATATGATCTGGTTGGTTGAAGAGGACGCTGATTGTGCTGGCTTTTCAGCACTTTGTGCATTTAGCTGACCTATAGAGACCAAGCATGCCAGACAAGAGATGGAGAGAATCAATTTCATCTTGGAGAAGTGTGTGCGTTTGACTAAATGTAGCGCACATCAGTACTCGACTCCAAAGAATTTCTAAAATGAGCAGAAATCAGACTAAAAAAATACTTGAACAAATAAGCCTTTTAGCATAAAGTAAGTCTAATTTTATATTTAATCTTTACACAAAAACTTAAAAACAAATCGAACAATTATAAAAAATTGACTGCTAATTTGACCCTAAAACAAGACTAAACACCATATAAGTTCTTTCACTCCTTCTCCATCAATCGCTCGTATCTGGCACGATGCAGCACACTATCGCCCAGTAAAGAAAGCCCACTGTTGAGTACCACCAGGGCCAGCGTCCCAGATAGTACCCAGTCCCAGGTTGCAGCCCCGCCATATTTGAGCATAGCCGCTTCTGAAACCAGACAGACACCAAAACCAATTAAGGATAAAGACAAAGGCGCCTGTACAAGCCAGCGCTTTTTGTAATAGGAGGGAGATTTTTTCATATCCCTCCAACGGCAGAAGGCTGTAGCAGGTTCTGACTACCGCTTCCTCCTCGGTGATACCACACCAATAACCAGCAGCAACACAACCGCTCCCACTGAGGCCGTCAAGACATCATTTAATAGACCTGAGTCAGTAATCAGCTCCGTTTTAAGCAGCTTGGTGAATATCCAGTTACCGACAAGACTACCCACGATACCAATAGCAATATTGCCAAAAAAGCCAGCTCCATATCCGCGCACCACACTACTAGCTAACCAGCCAGCCAGACCACCTATCAGGCAAAGTATCAAGAATTCTTGTGTGCTCATATTGTTATAAAGTTTGTACAAATTTACAAATGCCTGTCTTTATGCAGGCATCCGAGTCGCGTAAGCTAAGTATCCGTAAGTTACATTTGCAGGTGATCGCAAAAATCGATTTTGCGTGAATCCCGTTTATATAATCAGACACACCGATTTATCGATTTTCGGACTTCCGCAGGTAGATTTATCTCCAGCAATCTTTAGTTGGCTCATACTACAGCAGGATGCTAAGTTTGCGCCTTCGATAAGAGGTAACCGACCCGCGAAAGTCTGATTGAATGCTTAGAGCTTACAAGTCAAGATCCTTATCAAAAATTATCTATGTCTAGTCTCCATACCGCATTTGCCGATCGCATTTTAGTCCTTGATGGGGCTATGGGTAGTCTCATTCAAGGCTATGGTTTAGAGGAGGCCGACTACCGAGGCGATCGCTTTGTGGATTCCAGGGTAGATTTAAAGGGTAACCACGACTTGCTGGTACTGACCAGACCCGATGTGATCGAAGAGATTCACCGACAGTATTTAGATGCAGGTGCCGACATCATAGAGACCAATACCTTTAGCGGCACGAGTATTGCCCAGGCAGATTACGAGACGGAATCTGCCGTTTACGATATAAATTTTGCCAGTGCGCAGCTGGCCAAAAAACTGTGTGCGGAATACACTGCGAAAAACCCTGGCAAACCGCGATTTGTAGCCGGAGCCGTAGGGCCTACTAACCGCACCCTATCCATCAGCCCCGACGTAAATGACCCGGGGTTTAGGGCCATAAGCTTCGATGAATTAGCGGATGCTTATTATGAGCAAATTAGAGGGTTGGCCGATGGAGGAGCAGACCTGGTTTTGGTAGAAACCATCTTCGATACCCTCAATGCCAAAGCCGCCATTTTTGCTTTGAACCGAGTGAGGGATGAGATAGGCCGGGAGCTACCAGTTATGATCTCCGGCACCATTACCGATGCTAGTGGTCGCACATTGAGTGGACAAACCGTAGAGGCTTTTTACATCAGCCTGGCGCATGCCGACCCACTGTGTATTGGCTTGAATTGTGCACTTGGCGCTCAGGAGATGCGTGCCCACCTCAAAGCGCTTCATCAGGTAGCCGCCTGCCATGTACACGCCTACCCCAATGCTGGCTTGCCAAACGAAATGGGTGAATACGACCAGGGGGCTGAGGAGATGCGTGGGTATATACAAGACTTTGCCCAATCTGGGTTTGTCAATCTCATAGGTGGGTGCTGTGGTACGACACCTGCTCATATCGCGGCTATGGCTCAGACTGTAGCCGGCTTGACGCCCAGAATAATTCCGGAGACGACTCCCTACACACAACTCAGCGGATTGGAACCTTTGGTCATCCGGCCAGAAACCAACTTTGTCAATGTAGGTGAACGAACGAATGTCACCGGTTCTCGAAAGTTTGCCCGACTGATCAAGCAAGGAGAGTATGCCGAAGCACTTGAAGTAGCACGCCAACAGGTGGAGGGAGGCGCACAAGTGATAGACGTCAACATGGACGAAGGGCTTCTGGATGGAAAGGAGGCTATGGTCACCTTCCTGAATTTGCTCATGGCCGAGCCCGATATTGCCCGTTTACCCATTATGATAGATTCTTCTAAATGGGAAGTTATAGAAGCTGGGCTGCAGTGTGTTCAAGGCAAGTGTATTGTCAACTCCATCAGCCTGAAAGAAGGTGAGGCGGAATTCATCAGGCAAGCAAAATTGGTCAAGCAGTACGGAGCAGCGACCGTAGTCATGGCGTTTGATGAGAAAGGGCAGGCAGATACTGCCCAGCGAAAAATCGAAATTTGCCAAAGAGCCTATCGCATTTTGACAGAAGTTGTGGGCCTTCGTCCTCAAGACATCATTTTTGATCCCAACATCTTCGCTGTAGCGACTGGAATCGAAGCCCACAATAACTACGGGCTTGATTTCATCGAAGCCACCAAAGAAATAAAAGCCAGCTGCCCTGGGGTAAAGATCTCGGGAGGCGTGAGCAACATCAGTTTTAGCTTCAGGGGAAACAATGTGGTGCGAGAAGCCATGCACTCTGCCTTTTTATACCACGCCATCCGCGCAGGGATGGACATGGGCATTGTCAATGCTGGAATGATCGAAGTCTATGAGGACATATCAGAAGAACTCCTCGTCAGTGTTGAAGATGTTTTGCTCAATCGCAGGGATGACGCCACTGAGCGCCTCACCGACCTGGCAGAAAGACTAAAAGGAAGCGGCGGACGTCAGGTAAAAAAAGATCTGGCCTGGCGCGAAAGCACTGTAGAAGAACGCCTTCGTCACAGCTTGGTGCGTGGCATCACCGAATTTATAGAAACCGATACGGAAGAGGCTCGACTGAAATATCCTCGACCTCTACATGTTATCGAGGGACCACTCATGGATGGGATGAATGTGGTCGGGGATTTATTTGGTGCCGGTAAGATGTTTCTACCCCAGGTGGTCAAAAGTGCCCGGGTAATGAAAAAGGCGGTCGCCTATCTAGAGCCGTTTATTGAGTTGGAGCGAGAGGAATTAATGGCAGCAGCTGTTGACTCCAGCCCTCCCCTCTCCACCGGAGAGGGGTCAGGGGAGAGGTCTCCAAGAGCGAATATTCCCCCCAAAACCCAAAGAGGTACCATCCTACTTGCCACCGTAAAAGGTGATGTCCATGATATCGGAAAGAACATAGTCGGTGTAGTACTCGCATGCAACAACTACAAGATCATAGATCTGGGCGTGATGGTGCCGGCTAATACAATTCTGGATGAGGCACAAAAAGCAGGTGCAGACATTATAGGTCTCAGTGGGCTCATTACACCTTCACTGGATGAGATGGTCAACGTGGCTAAGGAGATGCAGCGTCGGGGTATGCGTACGCCCCTACTGATTGGTGGTGCAACGACCAGTAAAACCCATACCGCTGTTAAAATAGAGCCCGAATACGACCATCCTGTTTTACATGTACACGATGCCAGCCGAGCGGTCACTGTAGCTGGCGAGTTGCTCAACACAGATCAGTCAGAGCGTGAGGCCTATTTAAGCGAGATCCGAGACAATTATGAGCAAATAAGACTGGCCAGAAGCGGCCGAAAGTCTTCCAGAAAGTATGTCAGCATATCGGATGCCAGAAAAAATGCAACGCCCATAGATTGGGATAACTACACGCCACCAAAGCCCATTAAGCCCGGCATCCAAATTGTTGAAGACTGGGATTTAAGGGAACTAGTAGACTATATAGACTGGAGACCATTCTTTTCTGCCTGGCAGCTGGCTGGCCGCTTCCCCGACATCCTTACTGATAAGATAGTTGGTCGAGAAGCCAGTAAATTATATCAGGATGCACAGACGATGCTGGGACAAATTATAGATGAGAAGTGGCTTCAGGCGAAAGCTGTCTTTGGCTTGTTTCCAGTCAATGCACGACAAGAGACTGATAGTATTCTGGTCTACGCAGACGAATCTCGACAAAGCGTCATTCAGGAGTTACATCACTTGAGGCAGCAGGCTAAAAAGACAAGCGGAAGGCCCAATCAGGCACTGACTGACTACATCGCTCCGGCAGCTAGTGGAAAAGCTGACTGGATGGGTGCTTTTGCTGTTACCGCCGGTCGGGGAATAGAAGATAAAGTAGATGCATTTGAAGCCGATCAGGACGATTATAATGCCATCTTGCTCAAAGCATTGGCAGATCGACTGGCCGAGGCTTTAGCAGAAAGACTACACCAGCTCATCCGCACAAAATTCTGGGGTTACGATCAGGAAGAAAGGCTTGACAACGAAAGTCTGATTGCCGAAAAGTACGTCGGGATCAGACCAGCACCGGGATATCCGGCATGTCCTGAACACACGGAAAAGGAGAAACTCTGGTCACTTTTGGGCGTAGAGGAAGCCATTGGTATGACCCTGACAGAAAGCTATGCCATGCATCCGGCTGCTAGTGTCAGTGGCTGGTATTTCAGTCATCCAAAATCAAGATACTTCGCCGTAAAGGACATTCAAGACGATCAGGTCAAAGACTACGCCAACCGAAAGGGGTGGAGTTCAGAAATTGCAGACCGCTGGCTGGCGGCCATCAGACCATAATGGACTTATTTTCCCTTTGATCTGGAAATTAAAGGCTTTTTAACAGTCCCTTATCGTAAAAGAAGGTAATTTTACGTGATTACGCAGGCAACCTCTAAGCTGTAGTCTGCGTATCGGTTTTTAGTTTCGCTCATTAAATTAGCCTTAAGAGTACGCTTGGAATATCCCACGGCTCTGTTGGCTGCCATCAACCTGTCCCTTATGCGTTTAGCCTTACTTTCTTTAGCTTCATTAACCACCGCCTTACTATTCGGCCAAATAACTGTAACTACAGGAATTATTCCCGCTGTCGGAGATACGCTCTATTCTACCGGAGCGGTAGAAGGCCAGACCGTTGATCTTATAGGAGTAGGTGGCCCACACGTTTGGGACTTTAGCGATTTAGAAGGTGGCGCCGAGCAGGAAAGACCCGTTGAAGCGCTGGACTTAAGTACCGAAGACAGTTTGTTTGCACAAGCCGATGTCAAGATCAGCTTCGGGGAAAATACGTTCAACTACTACCGCATACTCCCCAATCGTATGGACCTGGTTGGTAATATTGGATCCTCTGCATTCATTCCCAACTTTGAAGTAGCAACACCCTTTTCACCAGCTTTTGTTGATCGCAGAGCTCCACTGGATTTCCTAGACCAATTCGATAACGAGGCAGACCTCTTAGTGGCCGTACCCGTAGAAGACTTACCTCAGGAGCTCATCGATCTGGCAGGTGATCTCATCGAGTTTGTGGACTCTGTCAGGTTCCGCACCACTATTGAGCAAGACGATATTATTGATGCATTCGGTAGCCTGACTGTGGATGGTCTTACCTACGATGTTTTGCGGGAAAAGCGCACAGAAGTGAGAGAAGCAGGATTTGATACTTACAACTCTGTCTTCGGATGGCAAGATGCAACAGCAGCTTTCCTGGCTTTAGTGAATGAACTGCCTGGAGGAGAAGATATTACAACGTCTGATACCATCATCACCTACAATTTTTGGGCTGAAACAGGAGCTGTACCTGCGGCAACGGTCATCACCACAACTACAGGAGAGATAGAGAGTATCAACTACAGGACCAATCCAGACAACACCAGCTCTACTGAGGATGAGGCATTGAGGTCAGCTACCATAAATATGTTCCCAAATCCAGCTGTACAGTGGGTTACCTTTGAGGCCGAGAGCCTACCCCGTGCAGACTACAGCATTCACATCCACAATGGGCTCGGACAGGAAATGCTTACTGAGCGTTTTCCAAGAACAGACCGCATTTACTACCAGATGGATTTATCTTTTCTTCCAAAAGGCTTGTACTACTACAGCCTGCGCAACAGCAGAGGAAGAATCCTAACGACGAAGCGGTTGATGCTGGGCGGATACAGGCCCTAGTAGAGCTAAATTTTAAAATTCGTACAAAAGGAATGGGGGTAGTCATGTAGAACTTACATCTACATGGAAAATAACCCCATATACCATGTACAAGCAAATTCTATTATTACCTCTTGTTCTCTTTTCGATTTGTTTGAACGCTCAGTATGAGCAAACGCTCCTCGGTGACTTAAACCTGACCGGCGCCTGGGGTGGAATCACCTACAACTACTCGGACTATGGCGATGACTGGGCCCTTGTTCGCGGTGGATACGGCGGCGTAGAATTTGGAAACACCTTTTTTATTGGCTACGGTGGCTGGAGACTAAAAGACGAAGTCCTTACTGAAGTAGGCCGGCAGGAGTTCAAGCTGCGGCATGGCGGCTTTGTGCTCGGATACACCCCCTCCAGCTATAAGGCTGTACACCCCAGATTTAGCTTCATTTTTGGTCCAGGCAGGGTCTGGACGCTCGAAGATGGCGAAAGAGATCGCGTATTCGTGCTACAACCCGCAGCCGGACTAGAACTGAATATTTTTCAGGCTATGAGACTAGGGCTCGAAGGTGGGTACCGCTATGTAGGAAATGTAAACCTGGGCGATGTAACCAGTGAAGATGCATCTGGGTTTTTCCTTCAAATAGAAGTCAGACTCGGCTTCAGTTGGTAGTAAAATTTTACGCTATGATCTAGAATAGCATACCTGAACGAAAGGGCATCGATACCACCCTGTGGTCTCTCGTAACTTTTTGTCCACAAATGATAGTTGGTTTTAAGGCTGTCTCATAAGTAAGTGCGACTTATGGGGCAGCCCCTTTTTATAGGAAACGGTTTATGAATAGAAACTTAGATTCATTTGGTTATTTGATCTGGTCGACATTAACTAAATGAGAATAGTGTATTGATATAACAATGATCGCAACACAATCGCATCTTTTGCTGTTTCGGTGGCACCAAATGGAACTGATTTTTATAAACTCATTATTTAAAGCATAGAAATGCCCAAGCATCACTCGTTCGAAGAGGGCAAGGAAAAGTTTATACAAGCGTGGGGAGCTCTTGGGTCCAGCTGGGGAGTCACTCGTACTATGGCCCAGATTCACGCGCTTCTCTTATTGGCAACCGAAGCCGTAAGTGCTGACGAAGTCATGGAGGAGCTGCAAGTGAGCAGAGGTAGTGCAAATACGAATCTACGGCAGCTCATAGACTGGGGTCTAGTCTATAAAGAGCTAAAAACAGGTGAGCGGCGCGAGTATTTCAAAGCAGAAAAAGACATGGGTAAGGTGGTCAAACAGATTATCATACAACGTAAAAAACGAGAGTTAGAACCCATGCTCAGGCTACTTGATGATCTTTCAGAAGTAGATGGAGATTCTGAGGAAGCACACGAATTGAGGCAGGTTGTACAAGAGTTGAAGCTTTTCAGTGGAAAGGCAGATCGGGCACTTAACCTTCTGGTTAAAGCAGATAGCAACTGGTTCTTCTCTACCTTCCTGTCTATGATTAAGTAAACGGACACTTTTGTGACTAAAAAATTAGACGAAATCTAAATAAGGTCACTAATTCGATCGCGACACAAACTATCCTTTACACTAAGGCTTTCTACTGTTAATTTTGTGTAGAACTGGTTATACAAGAACCACCTCCAAAACGAAAGCTTAAATCCATGCTCAACTGGTTTATCCGGTTTATCACCTCTAGCATTGGGCAAAAGATCATCATGTCGCTGACCGGCCTGTTTTTGATCACTTTCCTGATTGTCCACCTGGTCGGCAACCTTCAGTTGCTGCAAGATGATGGTGGTCAGGTATTCAACGAGTATGCCTACTTTATGACTCACAACCCACTGATCAAGACAGTGAGTTATGGGCTGTACTTTTTTATACTTCTGCACGCTGTTCAAGGCATTGCACTGTGGCAGCGCAATCGAAAGGCCCGTGGTGGCGTAGGCTATGCCGTAAAGCGTACTAGAGCGGTAGGTACGAGTGCCTCTGCATCTAAGTATATGGCCCAATTGGGTATGGTTATTCTAGCCTTCATTATCGTACACATGGTACAGTTTTGGGCTCAAATGAAATTTACAGACAATGTGCAGGTCCTCGCTTACCCTGGTTATGAAGAAGGGGTAAAAGACCTGTACACCCTCGTGGCAGCTGCCTTTACAAAGCCATACTTCGTTGCATTCTATGTAGCCAGTATGATATTCATTGGCTTCCATCTTTGGCATGGTTTTCAATCTGCCTTTCAGACCCTGGGACTCAACCATCCTAAGTATACACCATTCATAAAGGTCCTTGGCAAGGGGTTAAGCGTTTTAATCGCTTTTGGCTTCGCTGTGATACCTATATGGATGTATGTCACACAAACCTGGATGAACTAACGTAATACTACAAAAGAACTAAACGCAATGGGACTACAAGCAAACGAACCTTCTGGAGCGCTTTCTTCAAAGTGGACTCAGTACCGCTCGAGCATGCCGCTCGTTGCGCCTAATAACAAGCGCCGTATAGAAGTCATTGTAGTGGGTACCGGACTTGCAGGTGGTGCAGCTGCAGCTACTTTAGGCGAGCTAGGCTATAATGTCAAATGCTTCACCTTTCACGACAGTCCCAGACGGGCACACTCGATTGCCGCTCAGGGCGGGATCAACGCCGCCAAAAACTATCAAAACGACGGTGACTCCGTTTACCGCTTATTTTACGACACCATTAAGGGTGGCGATTATCGCAGCCGCGAAAGCAATGTCCACAGACTAGCTGAAGTAAGTGTCAACATCATTGACCAGGCAGTAGCTCAAGGTGTTCCATTTGCGCGCGAGTACGGAGGCTTGCTGGCCAACCGGTCCTTTGGTGGCGTACAGGTTAGTCGTACTTTCTACGCTCGTGGGCAGACCGGACAGCAGTTGCTACTAGGAGCTTATCAATCTCTTTCTCGCCAAATCAGCCTGGGTAACGTGGTCATGTACAACCGTCACGAAATGGTTGACCTGGTCATAAGCGATGGTAAAGCAAGAGGTATTATAGCCCGCAACCTATTGACTGGCGAACTCGAGCGCCACGCCGCACACTGCGTCGTGCTAGGATCTGGCGGATATGGCAATGTGTTCTATCTGTCTACCAATGCCATGAACTCTAATGCCTCTGCCGCATGGCGGGCCGTCAAGCGCGGTGCCTACATGGCCAACCCCTGCTTTACCCAGATTCACCCAACTTGTATCCCCGTATCGGGAGACTATCAGTCTAAGCTGACACTCATGTCGGAATCTCTGAGAAACGATGGCCGGGTATGGGTACCCAAGAACCAGGAAGATGCTGAAGCCATACGACAGGGGCAGAAAACTGGACTTGACATAGCAGAAGGGGATCGGGATTATTATCTGGAGCGCAGGTACCCGGCTTTCGGCAATTTGGTTCCAAGAGACGTAGCCAGCCGAGCGGCCAAGACTGCCTGCGACGAAGGTTTGGGTGTAGCACCCACTGGCCTGGCCGTATTCCTTGACTTTAGCGCAGCGGTTATTCGCTATGGCAAAAGTCGCGCGACCAGTCTCAATGAAAACAATGCCAGCGAGGCTCGCATCAAAGAGCTTGGCACGGCCGTCATCTCAGAGAAGTACGGTAATCTCTTCGAGATGTACGAAAAGATCACGGGAGAGGATCCATATGTCATGCCGATGAAGATCTATCCCGCTGTACACTACACCATGGGCGGCCTTTGGGTAGACTACAACCTGCAGACCAACATCCCCGGGCTTTTTGCGCTGGGTGAGGCCAACTTCAGCGATCACGGTGCCAACCGCCTGGGGGCATCTGCGCTCATGCAAGGACTGGCCGACGGTTACTTCGTTATTCCTTATACCATCGGTACCTTCCTGGCAGATGAAATTCGCACGCCGATGATCGATCCAGATGGAGAGGACTTCCGCAGGTCGGAACAAATAGTCGCTGAACGGATTGAGAAGCTCATGGCTATTGGAGGCAATCAGTCTGTTGAGAGTTTCCACAGACGCCTCGGTAAGATCATGTGGGAATACTGCGGTATGTCTCGCAATGCAGAAGGCCTGATCAAAGCTCGACGCATGATACGCGAGCTTCGTGATGAATTCTATCAGGATGTTTTTGTACCGGGCAGCCCCGATGACTACAATCCCGAGCTAGAGAAAGCACTGCGTGTAGCAGATTTCTTAGAGCTCGGAGAAGTCATGGTACTCGACGCGCTAAACAGAGAAGAAAGCTGTGGTGGCCACTTCCGGGAAGAATATCAGACGGCTGAAGGGGAGGCTCTTCGGCGAGATGATGAGTTTGCCTACGTAGCGGCCTGGGAATGGGACGATACTGAACCCATCATGCACCGCGAAGATTTAATTTTTGAGAATGTAGAGCTGAAAACACGCTCATACAAGTAAACTATCAACCTGCGCAAGCAAGCAAGATTTTGTTTTTATGGATATGAAGCTCACTTTGAAGATCTGGCGCCAAGATAATGCCTCCACTAAAGGTCGATTCGAGACCTATGAGCTAGATGGAGTAAGCACGCACATGTCTTTTTTGGAGATGCTCGATGTACTCAACGAGCAGCTCATTCAGAACCGCCAGGAACCCGTTTCTTTTGAGCACGATTGCCGCGAAGGTATTTGTGGCACCTGCAATCTGGTCATCAATGGTTACCCTCATGGCCCCATGCGTGGTACAACGGCTTGCCAGTTGCACATGCGTCACTTCAACGACGGAGACACCATAACCATAGAGCCCTGGCGTGCGCAGGCATTCCCTATTATCAAAGACCTGGTTGTCGATCGCTCTGCCTTTGATCGCATCATTCAGGCAGGTGGTTATGTCAGTGTGAATACAGGCCAGGCACAGGATGGCAATGCCATTCCCATTGAAAAGGACCAAGCTGCCGGCGCTTTTGATGCCGCAACTTGCATCGGTTGTGGCGCTTGTGTAGCAGCTTGTCCAAACGCATCAGCTATGCTATTTACCAGCGCTAAGGTTAGCCACCTCGCCCAACTGCCACAGGGTAAAGTTGAGGCGTCAAAGCGCGCCCAAAATATGGTTCGCCAGCACGATATAGAAGGATTCGGACGCTGTAGTAACATCACCGCCTGTGAAGCCGAATGTCCAAAAGAAATCTCTGTAGAGCACATTGCCAGACTCAACCGTGAGTACATCAAGTCTTCGGTCGGATCGAGCCATGCCGGCTAAGCAAGTTGGGTGGGTAAGTAATGTGCCCAAACCTTATGCTTAGCTGTGTTCGACACCACCTTTACTGAATTTTTTTGTCATAGCCTGTGACCTGTGAATGACCTCTACGTCATAAGATCAGAAATCGGGGCGGAAACGTCCAGGTTCAAGATTTTACTTTAGGGGAAATTTGCTTTACGGGCTATCACTCTTCGGAGTGGTAGCTTCTTTGTTTTGCCCATTTGGGTCGCTGATGGTACAACTCTCTATGGTCCAAGCTGGTGAAAAACCTAGTTTTTCGTCAGTTTAATGACCTAAAACAGGCTGTGTCCGAGAGTATAGCCTATTTAGATACATTTCAAAAAACTACCTTTGAGTCGCTAATTATTTATGTAGCGATTCCCCATAAGCCACTTAGAGTCGAACACCCTGGCAGTATGCCGCCCTGTATTTGATCATCTACCAACAATCAGATAATGCAAGCAGATGCGACCAGCCAGGCCGGCCGGGAATGGAAAAATAATAGGCGGCCACTACCATCAACCATCGAAAAACAAGCACGCAGCCTATCCAGGGCTATCCATATTTCGGCCCGCGGCAGTCTAATTCTAACCCTCCTCCTACTTCTCAGCATACCGCTCCATGGGCAGTCCATTTGGAGGCCTGGAGAACCATCGGTGGATGTAGATCAGCGGATCTTCACCAAAGCAGCTCAGTACATGCAGGTCGACACGGAGGCACTGCGAACGCTCTTATGGTCTGCCCCCCACGAAAGAATCAGCACGCCTGACCAAAGTGCTACTATTGTAGAGCTTCCCCAACCAGATGGAAGTTCGGCCAGATTTAGAATCGTAGCCTACGACATCAGTGAAGCCCCTGCGCTCGAGCGCTATCCCAACATACGAACCTGGTATGGGCAAGACACTCGGGATCCGAGTAGGATCGCCTTCCTGGATTGGACGGTGCGCGGTTTCCACGCCATCATCAGAGGTGGCGGACAGCCCGTTGTCTACATTGATCCACTGGGGCGAGAGACCATCGAATACTACCAGGTATACCGCGCTGCTGACCAGATTTCTGAGCACAGCTTTACCTGCGAAACGGCTCCCGAAGAGTTTGTGCCAACAGAAGATCAGGAAGAACGACTGGCCTATACCTGTGACCTGCTACAATATCGTACGGCCATCAGCTGTACCGCAGAATACAGCAACTGGCACGGTGCCTTTAATGCCAGCCAGTCCAATATTGTACAATCTGCGGTCGTGACCAGCGTCAACCGGGTTAATTCGATCTTCACTCAAGATCTCTCTCTACGCCTCTTGCTGGTTGCCGACAATGATGAGCTCTACTTCTACAACGAGACACAGGAGCCTTTTACCGGTAATGGTGTTTTCACCCTCGCAGATGAAAATGACCCTGTTATCGTAAATCGAATCGGATCCGCAGCCTATGACTTTGGGCATGTATACACACAAGGTGGAACCAGTGGTGTCGCCCTGGGCTTACGTCAACCCTGCCGCACAAACCGTGCAGCATCAGCTACTAGCCATGCCGTGCCGGAAAACGATCCTTTCAATGTCGATTACGTCTCTCACGAAATGGGGCACCAGCTGGGCGGAAACCACACCCAGAACAACTCCTGCAACTACAGTAGTGCAGCCGGGATGGAGCCCGGTAGTGCCAGTACCATTATGGGCTATGCCGGCATTTGCAATCCGAACGTACAAAATAACAGCGATGCCTATTTCCATGGCCGCAACATTCAGGAAATCAACGATTACGTAGAAAATCCTAATGCCGACGGGCGTGGTTGTGCTACAGTTATCAATACGAGCCTCAACAACCCCAACTTAAGCCCTGTGGTAGATGAGCGCGTTCCCTTCGGTACGCCTTTGGTATTGAGAGGCAATGCCACGGGCAGCAATTCCATCACCTACAACTGGGAGCAAATCGACCAGGAGCAGGCCCCCATGCCGCCCCAGGGTACAAGTACGCTGGGTCCGTTGTTCAGATCATTTTTTGCGACCAGTTCTCCTGATCGCTTTATGCCCAACTTACCGGATGTAGTCAATGGGGTAGACCCAACCTGGGAAGAAATACCGCAGGTCGGCAGGCTGATAGATTTCAGACTGACTGTCAGGCACAGCAATGCCACCTATGGCTGTACGGAAGAAGATGACCTGCGACTTACCGTCGATGGCAACCAAGGTCCCTTTGTTGTAACCGATCCAGCAGACGGTAACCAGTGGAGTGATGGCCAGACTGCTCAGGTACAGTGGGATGTAGCAGGAACTGATGCCAATGGCATAGACTGCCAGATCGTCGACATCTACCTTTCTACAGATGGTGGTGCCAACTTCAACCTGGTGGCTTCTGCAGAAGCGAATGATGGATATGCAGAGATCAATCTGACCTCAGGTCAGGTGACGAACGATGCTCGTATTATGGTTCGAGCAGCCGATAATGTCTTTTACAATGTTTCTCCGGTAGACTTTAGCATCGTTTCCTCTTCAGGCAACCCGGCCATCGTGTTGAGCAGCCAAAATGGAACAACAAAATCCAGCTGCTTTACCTCAGCGGATGACTTCGTCAGCTATGCACTCATTACGACAAGCAGTGGTGGAGCCTCAGATGCCCTGACCCCTCAGCTTACAGGCTTGCCAGCAGGAGCGGTAGCCACCTTTGTACCCGCCAACCCTCGGCCCGGTGGATTGCTGACCGTCATCATTTCTAACATGGATCAAGCTGCTGCCGCTACCTACAATTTGAACCTTACGCTCTCTAGTTCCCAAGCCAGCGATGATATAGACCTCACCCTCATTAAAAGTGGCGGAGCTGCCGCTCCGGGACCTCCTTTTGTCGCACCCACTGATGGTGAAACAGGCGTTGACACCCACCCCATGCTCGTCGTTCAGGACCAAGGCAATGTCACTTACGATTTTCAGCTCAGCCTGCAATCAGATTTTAGCAACCTGATTTTGAATTTGACCGGCCTGACCGAAAATAGTGTACAAGTACCCGCTTACTTAGATGATAACACGACCTACTACTGGAGAAGTCGGACAAGCGATGATGGCGCAGGTTGCGGCGTAAGTTTATGGAATGAGGGCAGCTTTACTACCGGCGACTGCTTCGTATATGAGTCGACTGCTGCTCCTGTACCGATTTCTTCCGGCCCGGGCCCACAGACCTATGAAATGCCGCTTGACATCATAGACCTGGGTAATATTACCGACCTAGACTTGTACCAATTGGACATTTCTCACACCTACGTTCAGGATTTAGATGTCTTCCTGGTATCGCCCCAGAACACGGTCGTACAATTATTTGATCGGCCATGCTCTTTTCAGAATGACATTTCGATCAGCTTCAGCGATGAGGCTCCAAATGGCAACTTCCCATGCCCGCCCAATGATGGGCTTTTCTATCAGTCTAGCGAAGACCCACTTAGCAACTTCAATACCGAGCAGATCGAGGGTGAGTGGAATGTACGCGTGATAGACTATGCCAACCAAGATGGAGGCAGCATAAACAGTTACTCCATTAAAGCCTGCCTGGACAACTTCATTAGCTTGCCTGTCAGCTGGTTATCATTTGAAGCTACAGCCAGAGACAACTCCATTGATTTGAATTGGCGGACTGAAGAAGAAATCAACAATCGCGGATTTACGATTGAGCGGACCGACAACCTCACCAGAGGAAGCTGGGTTGAGTTGGGTTTTGTGAACGCTAGTGGCCAAGATCGCGGCATCTACACTTTCGAAGATCAGACTGCTCAGAAGGGTGTAGACTACTTCTATCGCCTGCGCCAGGAAGACTTCGATGGCCGTGTAGACTACAGCCCGATACGTTCAGCCCGATTAGATGGCGATGCTATCGCGCTGGAGTTATTCCCCAATCCGGTATCTGATGTTTTGAACTTCCGCAGGTTGAATCTCTCCCGCAATACCGAAAGCTACCAGTTGCTGGATGCCGTTGGTCGTGTCGTTCAGCAAGGCATTCTGCAAGCAGAGCAGGGCGGTATAGACTTATCCGAATTAACTTCTGGTGTCTACTATTTCAGACTAGACGGACAAGGCGAAGTTTGGCGAGTGGTTAAGCGTTAAAAATTTTGTTCTTTTGCTTACTTGTAAATTTACAAGTAAGCAAAAGAACGATTTGATCTCTCCATGCCCAAGAAAAAAAATAAATCCGGCGGCGTAGTATATTCTACCAATCCAGATTTCGACTACGATAATCCGTTCGCCGAACTGACTGGATTCAACTCAGAGTCATCAGACAATGACAGTACCTCAGCTGCCGGTCAAAAGTCAGACCGCATCCGCGTACTGCTCGACCGCAAAGGTCGAAAGGGTAAGGCGGTCACTCTGGTCACTGGTTTCGAAGGAACGGAAGATGAGCTTCAGCAACTCGGTAAACTGCTCAAATCCAAGTGTGGCGTTGGCGGCTCTGCTAAAGATGGCGAGATCATTATACAAGGCGACAAGCGAGACCAAGTCGTAGAATTGCTCAAAAAAGAAGGCTTTAGAGACGTGAAAAAGGCTGGAGGGTAGTTTTTCTGTTATTCCCTCATACCATCCTGATCAAAGGCTTGTTCTTCACCATCTTGTAGGGTGAAGGACAGTTCGGTCCAGGCAGTTCCCACGAAACTGTACAGTCGAATATACTCTTCATCACGGCGAACACTAAAGCCAAAACCTGGAGCTACCTCATCACTGGCTTCTATCTCACTCTCGAAGGCTACAAAACCTTGCTCCGTGATTACGCCCTTGCCAGATATATCTTCAGAGGTGTAGGAAAGTTCTGTCCATGCGCAGCCTTCATTGCAAGTAAAACTCACCTCGTTAGCTTCCGTAGATATCGTAATGTAAAAGCCGGGTATGTACTCTTCAGAAATAGATTGCCCCTTAAGGGTGGGGAGCGAAAATACCATTAGGAGTAGTCCTACGGATAGTATCACTTTAAGACGCTGCATAGCTATTGCTTGAATTTGAATTAAAGATAAGAGATTCCTTCTTACTCTTCTTCGAAGGCCATACGCGCACCATCATCTTCGCGATGCTCGGCCACCATATTATAGAGCCTGTCTTTTAGCTCGACCAGTCCTTCTCCGGTTACTCCGGAAACGAACATGTAATCGATTCCTTCCGGGATGTTGGGAATAATCAGCTCCTTCAATTCTTCATCGACCAGATCGGCCTTGGTTAAAGCGAGGAGGCTGGGCTTGTAGAGCAGCTCTTGATTGTATTGGGCGAGCTCATTTCGCAAGATTCGATACTGGTCTGCGATATCATCTGCATCGGCAGGTATACAGTAAAGTAGCGTTGCATTTCGCTCGATATGTCTAAGAAATCTATGCCCAAGTCCTTTGCCGGTATGGGCTCCTTCGATGATACCGGGAATATCTGCAATCGCAAAAGAACGCCCATCCCGGTATTGGACCATCCCCAGATTGGGCTTGAGTGTCGTAAATGGGTAATTGGCTATTTCGGGTTTGGCCGCAGTCATTACTGATAAAAGGGTCGACTTGCCCGCATTGGGAAATCCAACTAAACCTACATCGGCCAATAATTTGAGTTCAAGTACGTACCAACCTTCAGCTCCTAATTCGCCAGGCTGAGCATATCGGGGCGTCTGATTGGTCGGTGACTTAAAATGAGTATTTCCCCGACCGCCTTTTCCTCCCGGAACCAGAATTCTCTCTTCGCCGTGTTCGGTTAGCTCGAAGAGTTGCTCTTCGGTCTCATCCAGACGCGCGATGGTTCCAAGAGGTAGCTCTAGTACGATGTCTTCGCCTTGTGCACCAAACTTATTATTGGATCCTCCAGCCATACCATGGCCTGCTCTGATGTGCTTCTTGTATTTGAATTGCAGCAGGGTCCACATATTGCGATTCCCCCTGGCAATAATGTGCCCACCACGACCACCATCGCCTCCATCCGGGCCACCCTTTGGATTGTACTTTTCCCGTCTCAAATGAGTAGACCCCGCTCCACCATTCCCCGAGGTCAGGTGAATCTTAACGTAGTCAACAAAGTTCTGCTTGGTAGCCATATATCGTCATGAGGCGCTCTAGCTGGTAGCCGAGATCTTCTCACTTACCAATTTATTGAGTCGTTCAGATACTTCGTCTATTGTACCTGTACCATTGATGCAGTTGGCTACTCCTTCAAAGTTTTGAGCATAGAAATCAAAAACCGGTCCGGTTTGCTCGTGGTAGACTTTAATGCGGTTTCGGATGATTTCCTCATCCTGATCATCTGCCCGCTTGCTCGTCTTTCCACGATCGAGAAGGCGAGCGACCAAGTCTTCAGTTGGTACGTCTAGCATGATCAAGCTAGTCACCTCCTGGCCTTTTTCCTCCAGCATCTTGCTTAATGCCTCCGCTTGGGGAATGGTCCTAGGGAAACCATCAAAAATATATCCTGGAACATCTGGATTTGCCTCCACTGCTTCTCGCAACATATTTACAGTCACCTCATCAGGGACCAGCTCCCCCTTGTCCATATATGCTCTGGCCTGTACCCCCAGTGGGGTGGGAGGCTCTGCGCCAAGGTGTGCTCTGAATAGATCGCCTGTACTAATCTGGAACAACCCAAATTTTTCTACCAGACGACCAGCTTGCGTGCCCTTTCCGCTTCCCGGAGGGCCAAATAAAATCAGATTATACATCCGAATAAGACTTTGTGATTAGAGCGAGGCGCGAAAATAAGGAATTTAAAGCGTTTAGAGCCCTTAGGCTACCTCTTTACCTCTAGCTGCTTCTAAAATTTCAAACCAGTCTTCACGACTTAATTCCAGTTCGAGGGCAAGTCTGGCCCTCAGCAGCCTATCCGTTTTAGTACTACCCAATATTGGTAACGCCTTTACCGGATGACGCAATAGCCAGGATAAGAGTACGACATCCTCCCCTACCCCACCATGTTTCTCACTGATCTCTCGTACAGTAGTGCGCAACCTGAGAACACCGGTAGTGCCCCCGGAGAAATACTGACCACCACCTAGCGGCCCCCATACCATAGGTCTCACACCATCTGAAAGGAGCTGATCAAAAGTTCCGTCGTAAATAGCATCTGTATGCAATGGGCTACACTGCACCTGATTAGTTACCAGTGAAAATTCCCTATTCAACATATTGTACTGGCTACTGCTAAAGTTTGACACCCCGAAGTGACGAACCTTTCCAGTCTCTTTGAGCTGAGTAAACGACTTGGCCACTTCTTCGACATCAAGCAGGGGATCTGGCCGATGGATCAGCAAAACGTCCAGATAATCCGTTTGCAAGTCGAGCAAACTCTGGTCTACTGACTTCAGGATGTGTCCAGCACTCGAATCATAGCTCTTGAGTTTGTGCGCTGACCGGTTTGGAGTCACCAGTTTAATACCACACTTACCGACCAACTCGTAGTTTTCCCTCGGCTCCTTAAGCTCTGCCAACGCCTGACCTACTAATTTCTCCGTCGTGTAGTGGCCATAGATATCAGCCACGTCTATAGTGCTCATGCCTACACGAAAACAGCTCCCAATAAGTCGGGCAAGCTCTGCGGGCTGATAATTTGCTCCCCAACTGCCCCAGTTCATGCTACCTAAGACCAACTCTGATAATTTTGGACCAGATTTAGTGAGTTCTACTTTGTTGATTTGCATGTCAAAAGTTAAGCGTTTGTCGATAAAATAGACTTCCGCGTCTAGTTGGAAGACGAATACTAAAACAATTTAGTCAGCTTACAGGTATTGAAGTTACAGTCAAAACCTTTTATATGTTATCCATTTTCCCCCTATCCGAACCTAATATGCTCGGTTTCACCATCGATGGTCAAATAGACGATGAGGGGCTACAGCGTTTTTTACTCGCTATAGAGGCCAAAGTTACGACCCACGGCAAGGTACGCCTACTGGGAAACATCAAAAACCTGGGCGGCTGGAACAACTTCAAAACCCTTTGGTCTAAGCGCCAGATGAAAGCCGAGTATTGGGATCATATTGAAAAGTACGCTGTGCTGACAGATAGTGATCTACTCTCGGGCCTGACTGGCTCGATAGATTGGCTGACCAGTGGATTGCTGATCAAAAGTTTTCCGCTTTCAGCAGGTGAAGAGGCACACCAGTGGCTGGCCGAACCTATGCCAGAAGAGCCTCCACCGGCCCTTCGCCAGATTGAGCTGGCTAACACTCGCCTATTAGGCTTGGCCATTGTAGGCCAACTCACCCAAAAAGACTATGACTTGCTCGATGTACTCATCGAAGATCAGAAAAAGGAATATGGTAAAGCCAGGATATATTTAGAAATTGTCGACCTACAGGGCATTTCTTTCAGAGCCATCTGGCAAGATCTGAAAACCACCATCAAGCACTATACACAGATCGAACGCATTGCCATTGTAGGTGACCAGAGTTGGCTGAAAGCCACGATTAAAGTGTCAGATCTAATGACTCCAGGGCTGGATATGCAAGCTTTCCCCACAGAAGAACGGCAGAGGGCTCTTAATTGGTTGGAGTAAACTGAGGAACTTGCCAATGACCTGGCATGTTCTTAAATTGCATGTTATATTATCCTTCTATCATGACTAAACTTCAAGAAACCGCTGCTCTTGCTAATCAGCTCGATGGAAGTGAAAAACTCGAGTTGCTGAGCTTACTAACAAATGAGTTGTTTGGTCAAAAATCATTGGAAAAGCCAGGCATAGCCAAATCTCCTGGAATATGTGGTGGAAGTGCTAGAATAGCCAATACCAGAATAGCGGTCTGGAGCGTCGTTGAATCCAAGCATTTGGGTATGTCCGACAAAGAAATTCTGGAAAGCTTTCCAGGGATAAGTACCACTGATATTGAAAATTCCCTCCTTTATTACGCTAAAAACCGAGAAGAGATAGAGGCTGAAATTGCCCAAAATAAACTCACTTAAACTCTAATGCACCAACTTCTTGCAGATGAGGACTTCCCTTATCCTGCTGTAAAGCGGTTGAGGGAGATGGGTATAGATGTTATTACATTGCAAAACCTGGGTCTGGTCGGTATTGGTCTTGAAGACGCCCTGGTCCTAGAGTTAGGAGTTAGGCTTAAGAGATCTGTATTGACTTGCAATCGTAGAGATTTTATCAGACTCCACAAAAAGGGCCAAAGCCACTTTGGAATAATTGTGTGTACGCGAAATCCCGATCATGAATCACTAGCCGATTCGATAAAATTGATCCTAGATCGAGAACAGTCAATAGAGAATTCTCTATTGAAGGTATATAAGCCTAACTAGGTTAAAAGAAGGGCCGCGCTCATTGCCTATAGTACTCTTTGTAACGCCTGTTCAATAGCTTCGGCTCCGCGCAAATTAACAGCAGCGATATTGCCGTCTCGGTCGATGAGGAAGGTCTTGGGTATACCGCGTACACCATAGGTTTGCGCAGCTGTGGAGCTCCATTTTTGCAGCTCGGAAACATGGCTGGGCCAGGTCAAGCCGTCGGCCTCGATGGCACTCACCCAACGTTGACGGTGGGAATCTGTTTGACGAGCCCGCTGCTCTGCATTTAGGTTACCGGAGCGCCTTGGGTCCAGTCCATCTAAGCTCACACTGTAGACCGTGAAGCCCTGGTCTTTATACCTATTGTACACGTCGACCACATTCGGATTTTCACGGCGACACGGGCCACACCAACTGGCCCAGAAATCGAGTAAGACGACCTGTCCGCGCAAGTCACTGAGCTTATACAAGGTGCTGTCTGGGCTATACAGTTCAATATCTGGTGCCTCCATGCCAACACGGATGCCACCATTGGACGCCTGACGACGGCGCAATTCCGACTCTCCCTTGCTCAAGTCCGCTATGAGCTCATTATACAGCGCCATATCTGAAGTCATAGCGTCACGCACCTGCTGATAAAGAGGTACCGAATAGGTAGGATCTACACGCTTTAAATACTTCGTGGCTACGAAAGCGGCAACTCTGGGATCGTTGATTCCATTGATGACCTCTGTCAATAAACTCAATCTCAATTCTTCTGCGGCATTCAGTTGCTGCATGACTCGACCAAGCTCGGCCGAACCATCGCTGCCTACAATGGTCAGTCCGTAGTCGCTGACCTCATCTGCGCGGCCCGTGAGGACTACCGCTTCACTACCTTGCAACAGTAAGTTCATGCGCTCGGCTCCGACCCTCAGGCGATATAATCCTGGTTCCACACCTCCGGGAACTGCCAGCTGAAAGCGATCTTTCTCAGCAGTCATGGAGCTGATTTGTCTGAACTGACCCGAAGAGCCATTAGGTTCGTCTAGTGCTATAACCTGGCCCGCCGCACCGTCTAAAACGGCATTGATGGCCAAACCGTCGACTTCAGCAAATTTGACTTTACAGGCCGTAAATAGTAGAGCAAGTGCAAGAAAACTTAAATAGCGCATGATAGATAATTCAGTGAGGCCATTAAATTACTTAAAGTACTTCTTTCAAAGCCGCTTCGATGGCTTCCGCTCCGCGCAGTCCAGTTTCTACGATGTTTCCATTGCGGTCGATCAGGAAGGTCTTGGGAATGCCACGAACGCCGTAAGCCGCTGCTGCCTGACTATCCCACTTCTTTAGCTCACTGACGTGATACGGCCAGCTCAGGCCATCTTGCTGAATGGCATCGACCCAGCGGCCTTTATAGCTTTCTTGCTGCTGGGCAAGTGCCGTAGGATCATTAGCCAAGCCTGGGTTGCGTCGCATGTCAGGACCGTCCAGGCTTACACTGAACACCGTGAAGCCCTGATCTTTATATCTGTCGTAGACCTCGACCACATTGGGGTTTTCGCGGCGACATGGTCTGCACCAGCTGGCCCAAAAATCGAGCAATACGACCTGGCCTTTGAGGTCACTCAGCTTGTAGGTTCTCCCATCGGGGCTAGTAGACACAATGTCGGGGGCAGGTTGGCCGGGAGCTACTGCTTCATTGGCGCGTTGCTGAGCAATAGCCTGACGAAGCTGCCCGACATAAGTATTGATACCCGCGTAGTTGGCATCCAACTCTGATAGTCTTCCCAGAGCAGATTCGAGTATGGGTAGAGACTGAGGTGTCGGAGAACGCCTCAGCATATTGTAGGCCAGAATGTTGGCAACCAGCGGGTTCTGAGCGGACTCTACTGCCGACTCGATATCGCTCAATGATGGGCGACCGCCGTTTGCGATGATGTCTTTCATGATGCTCGCCATCTCTGCTGTGGCATCTGAACCTTCCACCGTAAAGTTGTAGGTATTGAGGTCGGTGATATCACCACTTATGGTCACATTTTCATCCCCTTCGAGTACGAGGTAGGCACGCTGAGCGCCTATGCGCAGTAAGTAGGCGCCTGGATCGATACCTTCGGGATAGTTGATGACAAATTCGCCATTTTCCAGCTGGGCACTGGTTAGCGAGTGATTGGGCTGACCAACGGTTACGCGGTCGAAATTGACCTGCTGGCCGGCTGCATTTTCAATACTACCGATGAGTTGAAATCCTTCGACGGAACCTCCGTTATCGCAGGAAGTAACTACCAGCGGAAGTACAAAAAGAAGAGACAAATAAAGGTGGAAAGCTTTCATGGTTGATTCTAGTTTTGGGTAGCTGAGCTATCGAGCAATTCGCCGAGATGATTGTCGTAGGTCGTTTGCCATTCACTCAACGGCCCCCAATTTTGGCCATCGATCTGAATGGAATCTCCGCCTACCAAACCAATCTGACGATGCGGAAGGTCGTGATCGTTAAGTAGTTTCTTGAATTTTTCGACTTGCGCAGGTCGGACACTGACCACAACCCGCGATTGTCCTTCGCCAAACCAGCAAGCATCGGGTCTAATTTGAGGGTTACTATCTGCTTTAAACCCAAGGCGACCGGCCATAGCGCTCTCTGTCAAAGATACGAAAAGGCCACCGTCGGAAACATCGTGAGCCGACTCGATAAGGCCTTCTGCTATGAGGGCACGTATCCCTGCTTGTACCGCCATCTCCTGATCGAGCTCAAAGAATGGAGCCGGGCTATGCTGGATGCCATGCACCGTACGCAGGTATTCTGAAGAACCCAGATCGTCTGTTTCCGGGCCTATCAGGAAGATGATGTCTTCTGCTTGCTTGAAGGCGAGCGTCATGTTCAAATCCCGGTCTTCAAGCAGTCCGAGCATACCGATAGTCGGTGTAGGGTAAACAGGTTCTACGCGACCGCCTTCATACTGAGACTGATTGTAGAAGCTGACATTACCGCCCGTAACCGGCGTACCGAAGGCGCGGCAAGCTTCGCCCATGCCCTGAACAGCATGTACGAATTGGTAGAAAGCCTCTGGATTGTAGGGGTTGCCAAAGTTGAGGCAGTTGGTGATAGCTACGGGCACACCTCCCGAACAGCTGATGTTTCGTGCAGCTTCTGCTACAGCGATCATAGCTCCTTTATGCGGGTCGGCATAGACGTAGGCTGAGTTGCAGTCGGTAGTAACGGCAAGTGCTTTTTTTGTTCCCTTCACGCGAACCAGAGCGGCATCGCTGGGGTGTACAGTACCCATGCTGTTGGTGCGCACCATACTATCGTACTGCTGGGTAATCCAGCGCTTGGAGATGAGTGAAGGTGCCTGAAAAAGTTGATGAGCAGCCAACTTCATATCGCCCGATTGCGGGGCCTCATATGCTTCTACCTGATCGAGGTAGGCTGGTCTTGTGTACTCGCGTTCGTAGACGGGCGCACCGCCACCCAGCACGAGTGGCTCGGCAGGTACATCGGCAACTACCTCACCGCCTGCGTAGAATTGTAGTCGGCCAGTATCAGTCACCTCGCCAATGTGCTCACATTCCAAGTCCCACTTATCGAAGACTTGTAATACTTCGGCCTCCCGGCCTTTCTCCACGACGATGAGCATACGCTCCTGGCTCTCACTCAGCAGAATCTCCCAGGGCTGCATATCTGCCTGGCGGGTAGGCACTTTATCGAGATCGATGTGCATTCCTGTACCGCTCTTGGCACTCATCTCGCTGGTGGAGCAAGTGATGCCAGCCGCTCCCATGTCCTGCATACCAACTACGGCCCCGGTCTGGACCAACTCCAGACTGGCTTCGAGCAGCAGCTTCTCCTGAAAGGGATCACCGACCTGGACTGCAGGCAGATCCTCTGCAGAATCTTCCGTTAGGTCAGCACTAGCGAAAGTTGCGCCGTGAATACCGTCTTTACCCGTAGCAGACCCCACGATAAAGACAGGGTTTCCGGGGCCATCGGCAATAGCGCTAATGGTCTCGCCCACCTTGACGATGCCAACAGACATGGCGTTGACCAGGATGTTTTGGTTGTAGCTTGGGTGGAAGTACACCTCGCCGCCTACTGTCGGCACACCAAAGCAATTGCCATAGTCGCCGATACCACGCACAACTCCATCGACCAGATGGCGCGTGTGCGCCAGCTCTGGATCACCAAATCGGAGGCTGTTCAAGGCCGCTATAGGTCTGGCCCCCATGGTGAAGATATCTCTGTGTATTCCCCCTACCCCGGTAGCTGCTCCTTGAAAGGGTTCGATAGCAGAGGGGTGGTTGTGGCTTTCGATCTTGAAGGCGCAAGCTAATCCATCGCCTATATCGACCAAACCGGCATTTTCCTCGCCTGCGCCTACCAATAGGGCTTCACCCTCGCGAGGCAGCGTTTTCAGCCAGCGGATGGAGTTTTTGTAAGAGCAGTGTTCAGACCACATGACCGAGAAGATGGACAGCTCATTGAAGTTGGGCACACGGCCCATGATTTCAATGATTTTTTGGTATTCATCTTCGGTCAGTCCAAGGTTTTTGGCAACTGATACGTCGACGGTTTGCACTTGCGTGGCCATTGATGCGATTTTGAGAATGCAAAGATAGTGAGCGGGAATAACTCGCTCCGCTCATGGGGATAACTCGCTTCACTCGTGGGACTAGCTCAGCTTCGCTATCGCTGGGACAACTCGCTTTGCTCGCGGAACTGGCTCGGCTGCGCCATCGTTGGGATAGCAAACCCTATAGCACAATAGATTTACTTGTACTTTAGAATACCGCGACCGAAGGCTGAAATCTCGCCAAAGTGGAGGAGTTATTACGCCAGCAAGCTTTTAGTCACTGCCGCAATAGACTTTCCATCGGCAGAACCACCTAGTTCTGCACGAGCAGCACCGATCACCTTGCCCATGTCTTTCATACCTTCAGCACCTACGCGATCGATGATGGCCTGGATGCGGGACTTGAGCTCATCTTCACTGAGTTGGGCGGGTAGATAATTTTTGATGGTTTCGATCTCTTCACGCTCCTTGACGGCCAGGTCTTCACGACCTTGCTCTTCGTAAATACTTAGGCTGTCTTTGCGTTGCTTGATGAGCTTTTGGAGTAGAGCCACTTCTCCGGCTTCGTCGAGTTCCTTACCACTTCCGTCTGTTTTGGCCAATAGGATAGCAGCCTTGATGGCCCGCAAGCCACGTAGCATTCCCTGGTCTTTAGCTTTCATAGCTGCCTTTAGGTCGGGAAGTAATTTCTGTTCGAGTGTCATAAGTTTAGCGTTCTTGGAAATAGTCTTGAGGTTAGTCGGGGCTTATAGCAAGTGCCCCATGGCGTCGCGCTTGGTCGCGAGGTAGGCTTCACTGTCATGAGTTGGGTCGATGACAATGGGCAGCCTGCGGACCAACTCCACGGGGCCATGATCAAAAGCATGGATCTTTTCGGGATTGTTGGTCAGTAGCTGTATGCGTTTTATGCCCAGGTCTACCAGCATCTGCTGAGCGATATCGTAATGGCGGGCATCGATCTCCAGCCCCAGGTGTAGATTGGCTTCTATCGTATCCAAGCCTTCGTCTTGCAGCTGGTACGCCTTGAGCTTGTTTATGATGCCTATGCCTCGCCCTTCCTGGCGTAGGTACAAAACGACCCCTTTTTTCTCCGAAATTGTTTTCAGGGCATAATCGAGCTGGGCTCCACAATCGCAACGTTGCGACCCAAACAAATCGCCGGTGATGCACTCACTGTGCACACGAACCACCACCTCTGAATCGGGGTCCAGATCAGGATGAGCCATAGCCAGATGAGGAGCGTATTCCCCAGCGTCCTGGCTATAGGCGATCATGCGCAGATCACCGTAAGGTGTAGGCAAAATGGCCTCCGCCTGGCGATCCAGCAACTGACTGATTAATGTAGCGTCGAGTGACAGCTTTGTAGACATGCTAGGGCAACACGTAAAGAGAGAGGAAGGTTGCTTGGGCCATTTATGGGTATATCTTGTTAAATAATCAAAAGCTCTATCTTACCCCCATGCAAGACAACTCTAAAATTGTCCACAACAAAGAACTGAGCCTGGGTGAAGCCCTGATTCCGGTGGTTATACTCATCGCATTGCTGGCTGTCAACATATTTTTCAAGGATGGTGTGATGTGGGGCGATTATTCCAACCAACTGATCCTGCTGGTCTCCGGGGGCATTGCTGCTCTGGTTGGACTGATGAATCAAACCAGTGTAGAAACCATTTTCAACGAGATCATAGCCAACCTGAAATCGGTTTTGGTACCCATCTTGATCTTGTGTTTAGTTGGTGCATTGGCGGGCACCTGGCTGGTGAGTGGCATCATACCTGCCATGGTTTATTATGGGCTGGACATTTTGAGCCCGGCCATCTTTTTGCCCGCTTCTGTGGTCATTGCAGCCATCATTTCGATTGCTACGGGCAGCTCGTGGACGACCTCGGCTACGGTGGGCATCGCCTTGATCGGTATCGGGCAAGCGATGGGTATCAGTGGTGGCATGATAGCCGGTGCTGTGATATCTGGGGCTTATTTTGGCGATAAGATGTCGCCCCTGAGCGATACGACCAACCTGGCACCGGCCATGGCAGGTACCGACCTATTCACGCATATCAGGTATATGAGCCTGACGACCGTGCCGAGCATTCTTATTACGCTGGCCGTATTTGGCTTGATCAGTTTAGGCATAGAATCTACTGGTGAAGCAGACGTGAGTGGCATACAGAGCGTGATTGCCCAGACCTTTGAAATTACTCCGATGCTGTTCTTGGTACCCGGAGTGGTCATTGCACTTATTGTCATGAAAACTAAGCCGCTAATTGCGCTGACTACCGGCGTATTGCTCGCGGCGGTATTTGCTTTTATCTATCAGCCTAGCATTTTAGAGAGCTTACAGCCCGGCAACAAGATGGGGGCCATCACACAGGCAATAATATCCGATAGCGCTGTAGCTACTGAACGAGCAGACCTGAACGAACTCTTTTCGGCAGGCGGAATCATGGGCATGCTTTGGACCATCTTGCTGATCGTAGCCGCGATGATCTTCGGTGGCACAATGGACGGTATCGGTGCGCTGGCTCGTATCACGAAGTCCTTGTTGCAGTTGGCCAAGTCCATCTTCGGTTTATTCGCCAGTACGGTCGCCAGCTGCCTGGCTTTGAACATTACCGCATCAGATCAGTATCTGGCCATCGTCGTTCCTGGGAAGATGTTTGACAAAGCCTACAAGGACCGAGGACTAGCTCCGGAAAATTTGTCCAGAACACTAGAGGATAGCGGTACGGTAACCTCTGTGCTGATCCCCTGGAACACTTGTGGAGCCTATCAGTCAGCAACGCTGGGGGTAGGTGTGGGCGAGTATTTCATATTTGCCA
>JBCBVN010000003.1:0-37963 GCA_039817625.1 Bacteroidota bacterium | reverse complement strand
CCCCGAGCAGAAAATGTATTTTCTGCTCGGGGCTTCTTCGTTTTGAACATTCGGGCTTACGCCCGAAATAATCTATTCTTTGAGGTCGGGAGCGGATTCGAACCGCCGTATCAGGTTTTGCAGACCTGCGCCTAAGCCACTCGGCCACCCGACCAGGGAGCGCAAAGATATGTTCTTTCTTCCGCCCATTAACCTTTTAAGCTCGAAAAAAGTTGCTACCGAATAAGTGTAAGGTCTCCTACTTGCTCCAGACGCTGACCACCCAGGTCGATCTGAAGGCGATATACATACACGCCACTCGAAGCCGGGCGCCCACTATCATTGCCGTCCCAACAGAACGAGGGATCATTGCTGGTAAAAACCTGTCCGCCCCACCGATCCCAGATATCCAATTGGTATTCGCCGGTTGGAATTCGAGCAAAAAACGGGCAAAACTCCCGGTTTATAATCTGAGTAGCATTGGGGCTAAATACATTGGGTATGTAGACTCCTGGAATCTGTTCGAGACAGGCGGTATTAGACTCCGCAACTAAGTCCTGCCCATCGATTTGATAGCTGACTACTATCTGATAGCACAGCTGAAACCCTCCCTCAGCATTCGGATCAATGCGATCTATAAAGTTCAAATCTGCCCCGGTATAGACGATCTCTTGATTGCCAAGACCATCTGTGCGGATCAGCTGATAGCTCACCGGCGTATTGACCTCAGCAGAATAGGGAGTCCAGCTTATCTGATTCGTGCCATTTTCGCCAACGGCTGTTAGCCAACTCGTGTTGATGATATTGGTGATTTGGCCATTATTGCATTGGTCGGTAGCCGTCAGGAAGAGTTCATGAGGACCATTGCCTACCTGGTCTGCGGTGATAACGCTGGTATTTTCCCCATTTGACAATGTCAAAAAGTCGATTTGCTCTGGCATGTTATTTCCCGAAGACAGTTGAACCAGATTGCGCTCGAAGCTGGTAGTCAGAGCCGTATTATCCCAATCAAAACGGTAAGAAATGCCGCCTCCGGCATTGTATGAAGCTGCCAATAGTGGAAATGGCCTGATGGGTTGAAGTATATCTACATCGACCGTTTGGACGGCGGACCTGGCCCGACCGTTACCATTTGCTGCAACGCCTTCCAGTACAAAGCAAAGCGACTCTCCATCATTAGCTTCATTGTAGGAGAAACTTGTGGCTGTAGGTGGAAACGAGGCGGCGAATTCGAAAGTAGAACAACCATCGCTGGAGACCATTAGCTCCAGAGAAGATATGGGCAACATGTTGGTCAGCTCAAAGGGATCAATAGTGAGCACAATTTCGCTTTCGCAGCCACTCCCTCCACTCAATTGCGGAATAAGGGTGCTAACCTGGGCACCAAACAGGCTGTTGTTATTACAAGCATCCAATGATGTGACCGCATAGGTTTGCTGAGGTTCAATCGCGGCAAGACCCGCATCTACGTAAGTCAAAAAAGCTGAAGAAACGGTATCTATGGGTTGAAACCCCGTAGGCTCTTGGCGATAAATAATGTATCTGTTGACTTCTGGTGACGGACTAGCCAACCAATTGATGCGTATGTCGGCTCCTTCGATACTCACACTTTGGACCTGGACACCTATGGGAATCCTATTGTCTAAAGTATCGCTGCTGAGTACCATCTCTCCCGGGCAGTCATAGTTGTACTGCAAATAGTAAAACCTCTGCTCACCACTGGGATTATTGTCGAAAAAGAAATCTGCAGCAGGATCAACAACTTCAGCCAAGAGCGTAAATGGCCCGGATTCATTGGTGCCGCTGAATATTTGTAGACTAACAAAGGGACCGCAAGTACTAGTCACATTAGACCAGCGCAGACTGTCATTAGTGACACATAAAAAGTCTGGAGAGTCTATCTGTGCTTTACTGGTAAATGGCAGCACAGCCAATAGCAAGACGGCGAATAAACGTATCAAGGGACTATTGATTTTTGGCTTTGGGGCTCGGCTCTAAAAAGAACACCGTTTTCTCACAAAGAAGAACGCATATTGCCCCTACTTAGGTGCAATTAACAATCAAAAAAGTCCGCTTTGTCTAAGTTGTCTTCTAGGCGTCTCTCAAAGCGCGCCTCAAGATTTTTCCAACTGTAGTCTTGGGTAGCTCATCTCTGAACTCGATAGCCTTGGGCACTTTGTAGCCAGTCAGGTTTTCGCGAGCATATTCCTCGACCTCCTTTTCCGTCAGTGACGAATCTTTTTTCACGACAAACACTTTGACAACTTCCCCCGACTTTTCATGTGGGATGCCTACTGCCGCAACTTCCATCACTTTAGGGTGACCGGCAAGTACATCTTCAATCTCGTTTGGATATACATTGAAGCCGGAAACCAGAATCATATCTTTCTTGCGGTCAACGATCTTAAAGAAACCGTCTTCCTGCATCATACCTATATCGCCACTACACAGCCAACCGTCTTTAATGGTCTTGGCCGTTTCGTCGGGGCGGTTGTAATAGCCCTTCATGACTTGAGGCCCTTTGATTTGAATTTCGCCAACTTCGCCGGGAGCTCCTACTCGGTTTTCCTCATCGATCCAGATGCGCATATCTGTGCTGGGCAAGGGCAGGCCTATAGAACCGATCTGGCCATCTGCACCAATGGGGTTCATAGAAGCACAAGGTGAGCTCTCGGTCATACCATAACCCTCGCTAAGCGGAATGCCGGTCAATCGCTGCCAGGCCTCCGCTACAGGCTTCTGTACAGCTGTACCACCACCCACAACAGCGCGGAGAGCGGAGAAGTCCAGCTGCTGGAAGCCGGGATCATTATTCAGGGCATTATACAAGGTATTCACGCCCGTCATGCCGACCATTTCGTAGCTTTTAAATGCCTTGACCAGTGTACTGATATCACGTGGATTAACGATCAGAACATTCGAAAGGCCATGAGTGAAGAAGGCCAGGCAATTGACGGTAAATGCGAAGATGTGGTAAAGCGGAAGCGGACACATAACCGTACCGCTAGACTCTTCTATACTTTGTGTAAGCCAGGTTCTCGCCTGTATGGTATTGGCTACCATATTGCGATGGGTGAGCATGGCTCCTTTACTGACACCTGTTGTTCCGCCTGTGTATTGCAAGGCCAGAATGTCATCAGGCTTTGCTGCATGTGGCTCTATTCTGTGCTTCTTCCCTTCTGAAAGGCAGGTAGAGAATGGAATGGCTCCGGGCAGATTAAACTTAGGCACCATCTTTTTGATGGTCCTCACGCCAAAGTTGACTAAGGTCCGCTTGAAGAAAGGTAGCATCTCACCAATACTGGTAACCATCACGATTTCAATGCTGGTATCTCCGATTATCTTCTCCAGATTATGTGCAAAGTTTTCGCAAATCAATACCGCTTTGGCTCCAGAATCATTGAACTGGTGCTTCATCTCTCTGGGCGTATAGAGTGGATTGGTATTGACGACAATAACTCCTGCTCTTACTGCCCCAAACAGCGCGATGGGGTACTGGAGCAAGTTGGGCATCATAATGGCCAACTTATCGCCAGGTTTTAGGCCTCGGTAGCGCAGGTAGCTGGCAAATGCCAGTGAAAGCTGATCTACTTCAGCGTAAGTGAGGGCTTTACCCAGGCTATAGAACGCAGCCTGCTTGCGGTATTTTCGGAAGGCATCCTCAATGAGTTCGCCCAGGTTATTGTATTGCTCTGGGTTAATTTTGGTAGGTACTCCAGCTGGATAATTGGATAGCCAGGGTTGTGTGGAAGACATGATAGTTAAGCTTTGAGCGCCAATTTAAGGAATATTGGGTATGCAATGCGCTCGTGCTGTACCACTTATCAAAAAATCAGCTTAAAACTTCTCTCAGAAACCTCGCGGTATGCCCTTTTTTCTGCTCGGCGACTTGCTCTGGAGTGCCCGTGGCTACAATTTCACCACCCAGCTTTCCACCTTCGGGCCCCAGGTCGATCAGATAGTCAGCAGATTTGATGACATCTATATTGTGCTCAACGACCAGCACCGTATGACCTTGTTCGACTAAGGCATTGAGCGCTTTGAGCAATACCGCCACGTCGTGAAAATGCAAGCCTGTGGTGGGCTCGTCAAAAATGAAAAATATTTTTTCACTGCTCCGCTCCTTCGTCAAAAAGCTGGCCAGCTTAACGCGTTGTGCTTCGCCACCCGACAACGTACTACTTGACTGGCCAAGAGTCACATAGCCCAGACCGACATCGGCCAGGGGCTGAAGCTTGCGCAAAATGTCTTTCTGCTCAGCAAAAAAGTCGATCGCCTCCTCTACGCTGAGCGCCAATATTTCAGAAATGTTCTTGCCGTTATAGGTGACTTCCCGAAGATCTTTTTTGAATCGGGTGCCATTGCATTCATCACAAACCAAACGCACATCGGCCAGAAACTGCATCTCAACTACCTGCTCGCCCTCACCTTTACACACCTCGCACCGACCGCCATCAACGTTGAAGCTGAAATAGCCAGGAGTATAACCTCTGATCTTACTCAACTGCTGGTTGGCCATCAGGTTGCGGATGGCATCATAGGCCTTAACGTAAGTAACGGGATTGGACCGGGAGCTTTTACCGATAGGGCTCTGGGACACCAGTTCGACCCGGGTCAATGCCGACAGATCACCGGCTAGCTCCTTGTGGGACCCTGGCGCCTGGGCACTAGCTTCTCCAAAGTGGCGCCGAAGTTGAGGGTGCAATATTCCTTTGACCAAACTGGTCTTCCCGCTACCAGATACTCCAGATACTACCGTCAGGCATTGCAGCGGTATCTCTACATCAATATTTTTTAGGTTATGGTGCCTGGCACCCTTCAGTTTTAGCCAGTTGACCCCTTTACGTCTATGCTTAGGAAGCTCGATTTGCATACGACCACTCATGTACTTGGTGGTCAGGCTCTCTGTAGCTTCCGTGTGAATATCTTCGTATGGCCCTGCAAATACCAGCTCCCCGCCGTGAATACCCGCACGCGGGCCCATATCGATCAGGTAGTCTGCAGCAGCGATGACCCCCTCTTCGTGCTCGACCACCAAAACGGTATTTCCCAGGTCGCGCAGTCTTTGAAGTACTTTGACCAGACGGACTGTATCTCGCGGGTGCAACCCTACACTGGGCTCATCGAGTATATAGAGACTAGCAGTGAGGTTACTGCCCAGGGTTCGCGTCAGATTGATGCGTTGGCTTTCCCCTCCGCTCAGGCTATTGCTCAGGCGATTGAGGGTCAGGTATCCCAGCCCCAGATCCAGCATATTTTGCAGCCTGTTATCGATCTCCAGAAGCAGCCGATCGGCAACCTTTTTATCGAACTCGGGAATCTCGAGCTGGCGGAGCGTTTCCGTAAGCTCATCTATGGGCATCATAACGAGCTCCGTGATGCGATGCCCGCCTACCTGTACATATGAGGCTTCCTCACGCAGTCTCCCACCCCGGCAACTGTGGCATATGGTACGCCCTCGATAGCGAGCCAACATCACTCTGTTCTGTATCTTATAGGACTTGCGAGACAGGTCGTTGAAAAACTCATATATACCTCCGAAATAGGCATTGCCGTCCCACAACACGCGCTTCTGCTGATCGCTCAGGTCTCCGTAGGGGGTATGGATGGGAAAATCAAAGCGATCTGACACCCGCAGAAAATCTCTTAGCCAACCACCGTGTACTTCTCCGCTCCAGGGAGCTATAGCACCTTCCGCCACCGACAGATCTGGTAGCGGTATCACTTTATTTTCATCTATACCCATGGTCCGGCTAAAGCCCTCGCAAGTTGGGCAGGCCCCAAAGGGATTATTGAAATTAAAGAGGGCTGGACTGGGCTCGATAAAAGTCATATCGTCCAGCTCAAAGCGGTTATTGAAGGCCCGCCACTCCAGTTCGGGGTCCCCCTCTCTGGCCAGCGGCATCACAATCGCCTCTCCCTGACATTCCTGGAAGGCGATACCAACCGAGTCTGCGATTCGCTTTCGATTTTCCTCATCTTCCCGATTCACGGCAAATCGGTCTATGAGCAGCATGATGTCTTCTTCCGCTGTGAGCTCATTGAGTTTTCTCTGTAGCATATCGCTACCGGCCCCGAGTAGTTCTTCTATCTCGACCAGGACATCCTCGTGCATGACCCGGGTATATCCTTTTTGCAGCAGTAATTGCAGCTCCTGTTCCAGGCTTCGCTCGCCATAAACTTTAGAAAGTGGCCCAAAAAGCTGAACCCGCGTTCCTTCGGGTAAAGATTGAATATAGTCGACCACATCCGTCACACGATGCCGCTTGACTTCATCTCCACTTACAGGCGAAAAGGTGTGGCCAACCCGAGCAAACAGCAATCTCAGATAGTCGTACACTTCGGTCAGCGTTCCAACGGTAGATCTGGCGTTGCTGGTCGTCGTACGCTGCTCAATGGCAATAGCTGGACAAATACCCCGTATATAATCGACGTCGGGTTTTTTCATGCGCATCAAAAACTGACGTGCGTAACTGCTGAGACTCTCCACATATCGCCTTTGCCCCTCTGCATAGAGCGTGTCCATAGTGATAGAGGACTTGCCAGACCCACTGACCCCCGTCACCACGACCAGCTGATTTTTAGGTATGTCGACGTCTATATTCTTCAGGTTGTTACTGCGTGCCCCTTTGATGAATATGGACTTCCGCGGGTCGTGAATTTTACCGTTGGGCAGCCTGGTCACCTGTACTGATCCCACTGCGTCTTTTTTAGTCGCTTTGGACTTTTTCCCAGCTGTTTTCTTCTTGCTTTTAGATGCAGCGCTTGTCTTGGCCATAGATAGATGTAACATAGCCCCCTAATTTGGGTTTGGTTGCGACCTGCGTAAGTCTAAAAAAATATTGTTGCCCGTTGGCTGCTTCGTCCTGCCATCGGTTCGCATGAGATGAGTTCATAATTTTTCATTCCTTCATTCCCAAATAACTTAGACTTAACACTTGCTCATCATATTTGCAAGGCAAGCAAGGTTAACGCTGGTTTGTGGCCACGGTATCAAATCGGGTGCTACAACCAGCTTTTTTATTTTGAGGCTTGGACTCGGGCTCGTATAACTCTTACTTTTTTTACCTTTGCGCCCTCGCTATTTTAGCCTGATACTCAGCCTGCTATGATTACCTATCTAAAAGGACCGATCGCGCACAAGAATCCCAGTTTCGTAGTGATTGAAGCAGGAGGGGTTGGCTATCATGTCAACATTAGCTTGTTTACTTACGCCAAGATCGAAAATACGGAGTCGACCAAGTTGCTCACCCACTACCACGTCAAAGAAGATGCGCATACGCTGTATGGCTTTGCCGACGAGCGGGAGCGCAATTTGTTCAGGCTACTCATTTCTGTAAATGGGGTTGGCCCGGCCACTGCTTTGGTGGTGCTGTCTACCCTCAATCCAAACGAACTCCGAGCCGCAGTAATCGGCGAAGATGTAGCTGGGATCAAGCGAGTAAAGGGCATTGGCCCAAAGACGGCGCAACGCATCATTTTGGACTTAAAAGACAAAATGGTCAAAGAAAGTGGCGAAGCGCTAACAATGATTACCCCACAGAGCAATACCCATCGCCAAGCGGCGTTATCAGCCTTGGTAAACCTAGGTTTCCCCCGCCCGGCGGTTCAGCGAGCACTCAATCGAGTGATGAGCAAACAAACAGGAGAAATCTCTGAAGAAGACCTCATAAAAATGGCTCTCAAGGAGCTTTCTTCTTGATAGCCCAATAGCTAAGCTGCACCAATTCAATATTTTCAGAAATTGTGAATTCGGGCAAGCGTTAAAAATAGACCCCAATATCTTAAGCCCACAGGAAACTTGCGTTTGAGCTAGCACAAAAGTTCAATTTCACATGCACCACCCTATGCGACACCCCAAACGCCACGATCAGGAAGGATCGACACCATGAATAAGACGTTACTACTACTCTCACTAGCCCTCTTGTCTTTCGGTTTCAGCTGGACAGAATTGTCTGATGTACTCATCCTGGACAATGACAACGATCATCTCTATGATACTGATACCGAGCTAAGCGGAGCTCCTTTCCGGGTGGTCTCAGACACCCTGCCCCCGATCCAGGATCGATCGGGAGACTATATCAATGACCCCAATCGAAACCCCGTCGATCTGGCTGACCCTCCGGTCATTCGCCAAACGGTGGAGTACGATCCGGCGAGTGGCCGCTACATCGTCAGAGAGACCATGGGCAACTTTGAATTTCGCCCCCCAACTTATCTGACTACAGAAGAATACTTCGCGTATCGCCGTCAGCAAGATCAGGCCGAATACTTTAGAAGGCTAGGTGGTGTAGGCATTGAAGATCAGATTACCTTCGATGACCCACTGGCTGATGTCGATATTGAAGAAAGCCTGATCAATCGACTATTCGGAAGCAACGAAATAGACATTCGCCCTCAGGGTGGTGTTGACCTCACCTTCGCCTACGATCGGCAGCTGGTCGAAAACCCATTCCTGATCCAGCGCCAGCAAGGACTCGCCAGATTCGACTTCGATATGGACATTCAGATGAATGTGACCGGATCGATTGGAGAAAAACTCAATCTGACCACCAACTTCAACAACGGCGCTACATTCAACTTCGACAATCAGATCAAGCTAGACTACAACAGTGAGGCTTTTGGCGAAGATGACATCTTGAAAAAGATCGAAGCAGGTAACGTAAGTCTTCCGCTCGGTGGCACACTGATCGAAGGCGCCCAGTCGCTATTTGGTTTGAAGACCGAGTTACAGTTTGGACACCTGCGACTGACGGCCATTGCTTCTCAGCAGCAATCACAGAGAGAGAAACTGACCATCGAAGGCGGAAGTCAGCTACAGGAGTTTGAAGTCTATGCCGATAGCTACGACGAAAACCGCCACTTCTTCGTATCTCACTACAACAGAGACGTTTACGAAACTGCACTCACTCGCGTGCCTCAGGTGCAGACGCTCTTTGAATTGGAGAATATTGAAGTCTGGATCACCAACGAGCGAAACGAAGTAACGGATACCCGAGATATTGTAGCATTCTCCGATCTTGGTGAATCACAGCGCATTACTAATCCAGATTACATCAGGCCCGTTTTCGACCCTGGCTTCCAGGAAATATGCGATGGTCTACCACTTCCAGACAACCGGTCGAACAACTTGTATAGTGACCTGGTCAATCAAGGCGAGCGAATCCGCGAAATCGATCAGACCATCAATATTTTGCAAGGGCCACAATTCAACCTGCAGCCCATACGCGACTTTGAGAAGGTCCAGGCCAGAAAACTTAACCCAAGAGAATACACCGTTCACCCAGAGCTGGGCTTCATCTCACTAAACATTAATGTACAGCCAGACCAGACCGTTGGTGTGGCCTACCGATACAGCTACAACGGCAACATCTTCAAAGTAGGTGAGCTCTCGGTCAATACAGACAATGTAAGTACAGATACGACCAACCTGACCAACCGCGTACTATTCGTCAAGATGCTCAAGTCTTCCACCCAACGTGTGGGCGAACCGGCCTGGGACCTGATGATGAAAAACGTCTACTCCCTCGGTGCATTCCAGGTCAATCAGGAAGACTTCAGACTAGACATTCAATACGAGATTCCCGGAGAAGGCTTTCAGCGCTTCCTACCCAACACCAATCTGGCTGGTCGCCCACTGATTCAGGTATTTAATCTTGACCGGCTCAACACGCAGACTGACCCTGCACCGGACGGCATCTTCGACTACGTGCCAGGCCTGACCATTAATCCGACCACAGGACGAATATATTTCCCCCTCCTGGAACCCTTCGGGTCTGACCTTGCCGAACGAATAACCGATCCTGAATTGGCCGATTTCTACAGCTATCAGCAGTTGTATGACTCGACGATTTTCCAGGCCCGGGAGTTTCCGGAGAAAAATCGATTCGCCATACGCGGTAGTTATAAATCGAGTGTACAATCCGAAATTTCACTTGGCGCCTTCAACATCCCATTCGGCTCAGAACGTGTCACCGCAGGTGGCGCCGTCCTGGTCAGGGACAGAGATTATACCATAGACTACAATACCGGCCGTATTCGAATATTGAATGACGCCATATTGAGTTCGGGCGTACCTATAGATGTAAGCTTCGAAGACAATACGATTTTCAGCTTGCAGTCGAAGACCATGATCGGACTTCGGGCCGATTACGAGGTCAGTGACAATCTCGCGCTTGGGGCAACTTTCTTACAGCTCTTTGAGCGACCATTTACGCAAAAGGTGAACATAGGCGAAGACCCCATCAACAACCGAATATACGGGCTTGACCTGACCTTCAATACCGAATCAAACTGGCTAACCAGAGCCGTCGATAAGTTGCCATTATACAGCACTAGCGTACCCTCTAACATCAGTTTCGTTGCAGAAACGGCCTTGCTCAGACCAGGGCACAGCCGGGCCATCAATCAATCCAGAACAGAAAGAGGTGGTATTGTCTATCTCGATGACTTCGAGGGCTCTGCCAACCCCATTGACCTGATGACCCCGGTCAACAACTGGTTCCTGGCTTCTGTACCGCAGAATGATGCCGGCAACAACAACCCATTGTTTCCGGAATCCAGCGAAGCAGGTGTCGTCAGCGGTGCCAACCGGGCACTACTCAACTGGTATCGAATCGACCCACAGGCTCGTGAAGGAAGCGACAACAACAATTTTTATACCAATCGTGTACCGCAGGCGGAAGTCTTCCCAAATCTGAACATCCCGGTACAACAGCAGCAGCGTTTTCCGTTCTTCACCTTTGACCTGAGCTTCGACCCACAAGCTCGCGGTCCATATAATTATGACGTGCCCGATGGCATACCCGGCTTCACAAGAGGAGTAGACCTGGTCAATAATCCCATTAAGCCCGTCGAGCTAATCGATCCGGAAACCCGATGGGGAGGTATCATGCGGGAAATGACCACCAACGATTTCCAGAGTGCCAACATTGAGTTTGTAGAATTCTGGATGCTAAGTCCATTCCTGGATCCTGAAAACCCCCGAATCTCCGCGGGAGATGCCGAGCAAAAGCAAGGCACTCTATACCTCAACTTCGGTAATGTTTCAGAAGACATTCTGAAAGACAGCCGCTACTCTTTCGAGAACGGACTGCCTAGCCCTGGCAATCCCACCAGGCCGGTAGACGAAACCGTATGGGGGCAGGTACCGGTGACTCAGCAGATCAACCGCGGATTTGACAACACCACCGATACCCGAGATAGCCAGGATGTCGGTCTTGATGGTATAGATGACGAGCAGGAGCAGGAGAAATTTGCAGATTATCTCAATGCTTTGGCCGCTAACGATCCGGTCTTGGTTGACATCGTTCGCCAGGATCCGGCCAATGACAATTTCCGGTTCTTTAATGACCCAAACTACGAAACGGGTACTCCACTTCTGGATAGATATAGCCAGTGGAATAATACGGAGGGAAATAGTGCCAACAATAGAGATTTGAATCGTCGTCAGTCGAGCACTAACCTGCCCGATGGCGAGGACTTGAACCGAGACAATACCCTCAATGAATCAGAGACGTACTTCCAGTACGAAATTCCTCTGGTCCAGAATCCAACTGACGCGCGAGAATTCGACTTGCAAAACACGCCATATATCACTGACCGGCTAGAAGCAGACAACGGGCGGGTATGGTACAGATTCCGTGTACCGCTGAATGATCCGGGGCGCAAGTCAATTGGCGGCATACAAGACTTCAGGTCCATACGATTTATGCGTATGTACATGCGTGGTTTTGAGACACAAACCGTACTTCGATTCGCACGCTTTGAGTTGGTGAGAAACTCCTGGCGGAGATACAATCGACAGTTTACCGAAGAACCTCCTTCATTAGGGGAAACCAGGACGGAATTCAGTGTCGATGCGGTCAATATTGAGGAAAACAGCCAGCGCGCACCATTCGCTTACTCTCTACCCGTAGGCATCCGAAGAGAGCAAAGTCTGGGTGTTGTGAACACCCTGCAGAACGAGCAATCCCTCGCCCTGCGTATAGACAACCTCAAGCCGCAGAATCGTCGGGCAGTGTTCAAGTATACGGAAGCAGATCTTCGTCTTTACGAGCGCTTGAAGATGTTCGTTCATGCCGAGGGCCGTGGTGATGCATTAACCCAGCCAGAAGACGGCGAACTATCTCTATTCATACGATTCGGTTCTGACTTTGAGAGCAACTACTACGAGTACGAGGTCCCCCTCGACATCTCAGACACGGCAGCCATTGCAGGTCTCAATGTGAACACCGATGAATATCGAGATGAGGTCTGGCGAGCAGCCAATGATCTGGATCTCGAACTGTCCTTGCTCCGTCGACTCAAGCAAGAGCGAAACGACTTAGGTATACCGCTTACAGATCTATATTCTACAGAGTACAGACCTACAGATTCTGTATTGCATACCGTCAGCTTGAGGGGAAATCCAAACCTGGGTTTCGTCAAAGTATTCATGATAGGTGTAAAAGGTGCTGAAGACCTCAACGGTGGCGAGCGATCTATTGAAGTCTGGGCCAACGAACTCAGGCTGGAAGGTCTCGATGAGCGCGGCGGCGTAGCTGCAGTAGCTCGAGCAGACATACAGCTGGCAGACCTGGGTACAGTGACTGCTGCCGTGAACTACAACAGCATTGGCTTTGGTGCACTTGACAATAGTGTACAAGAGCGAAGCCGAGAAAAGACATTCGGCTACGACTTTGCAGGACAGTTTAATCTCGACAAATTCTTCCCAGAACAGTGGGGACTTCGGCTGCCACTCTATGTTCAGCAGAGCCGTACGGTTAGCACCCCCGAATACGATCCTTATGACTTTGATATCGTCTTGCAGGAAAAGCTAGATCGAGCCGATCCGGCAGATCGCGACAGCTTGCGCGAACAGACGCAAGACATCACTCAGATTTCTGCCATCAACCTTACAGATGTAGGTGTTAACCCACAAAATGGCGGACAAGGAAATCCGGCACCCTGGGATATCCAAAACTTCAGCTTGAGTGTTGGTCAGACGCGAACCCAAAGAAGTGATCCATTCATCGCCGCCGAGGATACACGAGAAACCACAGCAGCTCTGGATTATGGCTTCAGCAGAGGGCGGCCAACGTATATAGAGCCTTTCAAAAATATCGAAAGCCGATATCTGCGATGGCTGAAAGAATTCAACTTCAATCCGCTGCCGAATAGTTTTGGCGTGACGAATGTCCTGAATCGACTGCAGCAAACCACAGAATATCGATTTGATGAGACGGAGAGTGTCTACTTCAATAAGCGATTTACCTGGGATCGGAACTACGATTTGCAGTGGGACCTGACTCGATCGCTCAAACTGAACTACAATGCCGTCATGAACGCCACTATAGACGAACCGTTTGGTGAGCGCTCAGAGCCGGATACGGTCTTACAAAACCTACTGGATGGCGGCCGTCCGAAGAGATTCCAGCAAGGCATCAATGTCTCATATAATCTTCCCATTCGATTCTTACCATATATGGATTGGGTAGATGTGCGGGCCAGCTACTCGGGCAACTATGTTTGGAATGCGGCTACGCTGGATCTCGAGTTTTTGGGCAACACCATACAAAACGCGCAGACCCGACAGCTGACGGCCAACCTGAACTTTACAGGTCTATACGATCAGATCGGGTTCTTGCGGCAAATCAATCAGCCGCAGCGAAGAGGTCGTACCCGCGGAAGTACAAATCGAAGAAACCAAGACCGGGAGAGAGATACGGGTGAAGAGGAAAATGGCCGAAGGCGGCGAAGTAATAATGGCCCGTCCAATGCCACTCGTGCATTAGTCCGACCACTGCTGCTACTGCGACAAGCGAGGTTCACCTACAGTGAAGATTTGGAGACCATCTTGCCGGGCTTCCTGCCCAGCCCGCGCTTCCTGGGACTGAGTGAAGGATTTCAGGACCCGGGATGGGGTTTTGTTTTCGGCCTTCAACCCAATATCAGGACACTTGACGAGGCCGACCAGCGAAGTTCGGAGGATTGGCTGTGGCAAAATAGAGATTTCCTTACTCGATCGCCATTCCAGAATCAAGATGTGGAGCAGTTCTACACCCAGACCTGGGATGCTCAGATTACTCTGGAGCCCTTCCGCGACTTCCGGATCGACCTGACGATGAATCGAAGCTTTACCGAGAACTATTCGGAGACCTTCAAGGTAACGGAGAAAGCCGTTGGTGCAGAATTTGAACACGCTATCCCTGTACAGAATGGTAGCTTGAGTCTGACCACAGGCGGATTTGGCTCACTGTTCAATCAAGATACGGCCAACTTGTCGGCCCTGTTTGCGCAATTTGAAGACAACAGGGTACTGATCAGTCAAAGATTGGGCAATGGTACACCTCACGAAGATCCATTGCTGGCTGCCCGAGGTTTCCAGTTTGGTTATGGTCCAAATCAGGCCGAAGTATTGCTACCAGCATTCCTGGCCGCTTACTCTGGCGAAGACGCTTCTACCGTCAGCCTGGATGCCTTCGACCGCCAGGCAGCACCCAACTGGAGGCTGACTTATAATGGCCTCTCCCGAGTGGGTGGCTTGAGCGAAATCTTCCGAAGAGTCAATATTTCGCACGGCTTCCAATCGACTTTCAACATCAGCTCATTTGGTACGAGTCTTGACTATCTAGACGCCATTCAGCGAGAACTAGAAGAGGGCACCTACGATACAACTACGCTCAATTTCTTCCCTCGAATTGAAATCCCCAATGTGTCGGAGAACAAAGCTTTCTCGCCCCTGGTGGGTATCGAAGCTGAGTTGCTGAACGGCATGTCCTTCAACTTCACCTACACCATTTCTGCCAACAGGGCGCTCAACATTGTGAGCAAGCTATTGACAGAAAATACCGTCACTGAAGTTGTCGGTGGCTTTGGTATGGTTCTGGAGGGTGTCAATATTGGCTTTTTGACGGGCAAGCGAAATCGCCGACGAGGCCGGGATCGACAGGAAGCTGAAGAAGAAGTCGCCCAGCAGGCCGGTGGTCGCCGTGGTGGTGGACGCGGGCAGTCGGGAGGCCGATTGAATGTTGGTGATCTGGATTTCCAGTTCAATTTCAGTTTCCGGGATAACATTACCTACGCCAGTAAACCAGACCAGGGTATTCGAGAAGCTACTGAAGGTAACCGAACCATCACCTTCTCACCTTCAGCAGAGTATCAGATCAACAATCAACTGGCACTGCGCGCTTTCTTTGATTACCGGAGAACGTTGCCCTACAACACCCTCGGCTTCCCGACTACAACGGCAAGGGGCGGAGTAGTCGTCAGATTCCAGTTGCAATAAGGTGATGATTTTCGTCTGGCGGCTCTAAACGCAATATCTGTTCAGAGCCGCCAGATAAAATTTTCTTCAGATTCTCCCATAATCTGTATTTAGGCTATAAATATGACAGAACATAGGCGCTAGTCTGCCGTTTTAAGGGCGTACCTTTGCAACTCCGAAAGACCAGTAATGGCTACGCAACAATACTCGCAAGTCTACCGGCAATTTGCCGATATCGAGCTGACAGACTATCAGCGGGTAATTCGGACGTATGAGGAGTTGGAAAGAGAGATCGGTCGCCTAGATGTGGATGAGTATTTTGAGCTGACCGTTCGTTATGTGGATGCCCTTTTCCACTCCGGAGCATACCGGCGCCATCTGCTGATGGTCGATGCTGTCATTGAAACCACCATTGAGCAGAACGTAGTAACCTATAAGGGAAGAGATATCTTTTCGCATATGCTCTTCTGCAAGGCGGCCAGCGCCTACCGTATTCAAGATTACAAGCAGGCCAGGCACGTCGCCCAGGAACTGATCAAGATTCATCCGGAGCGCCCGCTTTATCGGCGTATGCTGCGCGCTATCGCCTTCAGAGAACAGCAGAGCTTATTGCAATTCGGCCGTGCTGCTTTCATTTTTTGTCTGATTATGGCCGCGCTGGTCATAGTGGTAGACCTATTGGTGGTAGATCCATTTTACCCAGATGAGCACTACGCTATGATCTGGCTGCGCAATGACTTATTCATTATTTCGGGTCTCGTTCTGGCGACTTGCTTCGGCTTTGCCTGGTGGAAAGCCAGCTGGCAGGCCAATCGATTTGGTCGAACAAAATAAGATCACATATAATTAGTATTAATAGACCTACCTTGTCGTGGAATGGCTCGACCTGCGGAAGTCTACCCTATAAAATCACACATGTAGATCAGCAGACTAGCCTAGCCCATAGGCCGCATTATCTGTTTTTGGGCACAGCCAGGTCGGTTACTTTTTCACGTATTAATCGCATTCTCTTACTCTTAAAAACCACACATCCGTGCAGAAACCCAGCTTAGTCATTTTAGCCGCAGGAATGGGCAGTCGATATGGTGGATTAAAGCAAATCGACGGCGTTGGCCCACATGAAGAAGGCATTATCGAATACTCCATCTACGATGCTATTCAGGCTGGATTCGGCAAAGTCGTATTTGTTATTAGAAAAGATATCGAAGCCCCTTTCCGAGAAAAGTTCGATGGTAAGTTCGGCGACCAGATCGAAATCGCCTATGCTTATCAGGAAATGGACAGCTATGTTCCCAGCCAAATCGACCACCACAAACGAGAAAAGCCCTGGGGTACAGCTCACGCCATGCTGGTAGCCGAAGCCGTAGTCAACGAGCCATTTGCCGTTATTAACGCCGATGACTACTATGGCCAAACGGCTTTTAAAATAATGGCTTCTTTCCTGATGGAAGAGGCTTCACCAGAACTGTACAGCATGATGGGCTATGTGCTGCACAATACCCTCAGCGATCACGGAACCGTCAATAGGGGGGTGGCTGTAGTCAGTGAAGATGGGCTACTTAGATCGGTACACGAACGACTCAAAATAGAGCGGATCGATGGAGACGTATCTTACCTCGGCGACGATGGCCAACGATACGGGCTAAAGGACAAAGACGTAGTTTCCATGAATTTCTGGGGCTTTCATCCTGCTATTTTCGATCGCACAAAGACAGACTTTGAGCACTTTGCCCATGAAAATACCGAGCAGCCACGCGCTGAAATGCTCATCCCGAAAGTAGTAGACGACATGATCAATGACGGCACCGCACGGGTAAAAGTATTGGTCAGTGAAGATCGCTGGTATGGGGTGACTTACCAGGAAGATAAGGATCGAGTAAAGGCTGCATTCACTAAGATGGTGGACGAGCAAACCTATCCAAGTCCTTTATTCAGCTAATGCATCAGGGTAAAAGAAGCGGCTCCATGCAGAATGATTGCATGGAGCCGCTCTTCTATGGATTTTCCCTCAACGGTCCTTCCACCGTTTAAGGTCGATGCGCAACTCGCGCTCCTCATCTCCTAGCCGGGTACTGATCTCGTCCCATCTAGGTCTCCTCCACTTGCTAGCAGGCTCTCCGGCAAAGCCGTAAGGCTCTCGGGGAATGCCGAAGGTGTTGGTATCCAGCTTTTTATTGTCATTTCGATCGTAAAAGGTTGCTATACCATAAACAGCCGGAGGCAAAGCCGGTAGATTAAAAATTACTTCCTGTTGAGACTCCACAGAGATGCTGGTCTCGTACAAGGCCGTTTCTTCTCTGAAGTCATCCTCTGTTTCATAGACTGCAACCAGTATAGATCCTCCAGACATCTCCTCTCCTAAATCCAGTACCAGCCTGGTAGCTGCATCGAAGGATCTGTGCATGGAGTGTACACTTGTTGCCAATGCAGCAGCTAGCAGTAGGAGCTTCATTAGAGGCTATTTAGCAGAGTAAATAAAGGAGTGCTGAGAATAAGCCTAGCAATAGCGCTCGAAGGCCATCATGAGGTTCTGAGCGATAATCGTCGCTGAACGCCCTTCGATGTGATGACGCTCTAAGAAATGGACCAGCTGCCCATCCTTGAAAAGCGCGATACTAGGGCTACTGGGTGGATAGGGCTTCAGGAACTGGCGAGCCCGGTCTGTAGCTTCTCTGTCTACACCTGCAAATACCGTAAAAAGATTATCAGGCTTTTTATCGCCGCTAAGCGCCATTTTTGCACCCGGGCGAGCGTTGGCTGCCGCACAACCACACACAGAGTTGACCACCAGCAGGGTCGTTCCGGAATCCTTGCTCAGAGCTTGATCTACCGCTTCTGTAGAGCTTAGAGATTCGAAGCCGTGATCTGTCAGATCACGAGACATTGGCACAGTTAGTTCAATTGGATACATGTAGTTGATCTTTTAGGATTGTTTTACTCTCCTAAACCAACACACATCTGTAAACTTTGGTTTTACCCTTCCTCCAATGGAAAATTATCGATCACCTGACTGAGAATTCGCTTGAGTTCTTCGTAGTCGTGCTCATTTAATCCCGACCAGGTTTGCTGACGTAATTCTTCTACTTTGGGCAGCAGCTTTTCATATAGTTCCTTGCCTGCTGTTGTCAGGTAAATTCTATATCGACGACGATCATTGGGAAACCGGCGGCGCTGGAGGAGATTTTTACCTACCATCAGGTCGATTATTCGCGAAACAGTAGGCGCATTTTTGTAGCTATTGCTGGCCAATTCTGCCTGAGACACCCCATCTTCTTTGTACAGTATGTCCAGGAGTACCCATTGCTCGGTACTCAGGTCAGAGCCAAGCTCTCGGAACGAACGCAGGTAAGTTTGTTTAAGTAGTTTACTAGCGCGATCTAAATAGGTTCCTACGTGTTTGGGCTTCAAGGACATAACCAGCAAATGTGTGCACAAGATAAGACAGTCGATACTATCTTGCGCGCCTACAAATTAACCGATGATATACAATAAACTTGGTCAGAATGGCCCTGAGGTAAGCGTTATTTGCCTGGGCACTATGACATTTGGCGAGCAGAATACAGAAGCCGAAGCACACCAGCAACTTGACTACGCATTGGCAAACGGGGTCAACTTTATAGACACTGCCGAACTGTACAGCACCCCTGCCCGTGCAGAGACGCAAGGGTCTACAGAAAGGTACATAGGAAGTTGGCTGGCTGGAAGATCTGATCGAGCAGATATGGTCATTGCGACTAAAATTGCAGGAGACCGCCCCTTTGCCAATCACATCAGGCAGCCATTGGGATTTAATCGCAATCAGCTCGAAGAAGCGCTCGAAGCCAGTTTGGGCAGACTAAAAACCAACTATGTAGACCTGTATCAGCTGCACTGGCCCAACAGAAACACCAACTTTTTTAGTCAAAGGGGCTTCAAATACGATCCCGACGAGCGATGGGAGGATGACTTCCTTGACGTTCTGGAATCCATGCAAGACATCATTAATTCTGGAAGGGTATTGCATTGGGGATTGAGCAATGAGACGCCCTGGGGATTGATGCGTGTGCTGCACTTAGCCGACAAGCATGGACTACCTCGGCCGGTGAGCATCCAGAACCCATACAGCCTGGTCAATCGAACCTTCGAAATCGGACTGGCAGAAATCTGTATGCGCGAGGGGGTATCTTGCTTGCCCTACAGTCCATTGGCATTCGGTCGTTTATCTGGAAAATATCTGAAAGGACAAGACAAGCCCGAGTCCAGGCTCAACAAGTTTCCAGGCCAATGGACCCGATACAACGGGGATAATACCAAGGAAGCCATTGCCAGATATCTGGCTATAGCCGAAAAGCACGACCTGAGCCTGACTCAGATGGCTCTGGCGTTTGTCAACGATCAGGCATTCGTCAGCAGCAACATCATTGGAGCGACTACCCTGGAACAACTGCAGGAAAATATAGCAAGTGCCGAAGTGCATTTAAGCAGAGCCGTCCTCTCTGAGATTGAAAGAGTGCATAATGCTATTCCCGATCCCGCGCCTTAAAGGGCGATCAAACCTTCGTTCACATAGGCGCTTAGCGGCTGAAGAGATCGGCCATCAAATCTGGTAAATACAGAGATCGGCTCCCCTGCGCTGATGGCCATTAATGTATATGCTTTGGACAGTGCTCCTTCGATCGGGTAGGACCTATCATCCGGATCCACCAAAAACGCCTGATCGCCAGCTAACCGGGGCCTGACCGTCGTCAAATAGGCCGGATAGTCGGGAAGCCAGGGTTGCAGGGCTAAGGCTCTGCTGTAATTATGCAGTAACTCGGAAAAGCGATCATAGCCGCGCAAACCTGCGTAAGCTCTGGTAGCCGGTTTGGGATTAGGAAATATTCCTCTCCTGGGGTAAATACCAGGATAATAATGTACATCGCCTGACCAGGCTGAGGCGAGCGGCCACGAGCGCTCAAAGGGCCGGTCGCCAAAAGCATAGTCGATGATCAATGCATACCGTTTGCATTGTTCTCCGCGCAACCATACCCGACGGAATCGCAGTCTATCTTCAATGCCTTCAACCACTCCCATAACCAGCCACAGATCATTTCTTCCAGGCCGGCTAAGCACCAGGTCTTTCTTAGGAGACATGCCCATTAGTCGGTAGAGCTCGACCTGCCGAGCCGTGTCCAACCGATCGAGCTCTTGCCATGCGCTACACAGCAAATAAGCATCGCTTACTACGGCAGCAACATCTTGTGGTGTGCAGGGATCTTTTGACGCCAAAGACCGTAGGCGTCCTGCCAGGCCAGGTAGCTGGGCATCTGTGAGCCTGGCAGCCGCACTGAGCCAGTAATCGGGCTCATAGGCCGCAGCAATAGCTAATCCTGATCGCAAGATGTCTAGCAATCGAACTTCTAGATCGGCAATCCCTTCACTCATCAGCTGTTTGCGCTCAGCAGATGGCGCAAACTCCGGCCACTGACTCGACACTGTAGATGGTTGGTCTGATTTCGGCTTTGGACTTGAAGGTTTTAGCTTGCGCACCCAGGTTGGAGGCTCATGAACCGTCCACTCATCAGGGCGATTTTTTAGCTTGAGTAGCAGAGCAATCGCATGAGTACAGGGTCGCTTCTTAGACCGACAATCGCAATAGAATTGCCCCTCCATCAGATTTACTGCGGTGTGCAGTGCTTTACCACCCTTGACTTCAAATTCGCCCCATATCCATTGGCCATCTCCAGACAGCAACCTCCAGCGACGACTAAAGAACAAGCGCCTGGCTCCCTCCAAAGCGCGTGCATCTGGAGCAAACTGCAGCAAGTCGTCGACCTTCATCTTAATTAGAAGCCGCTACCAAGCCTAAGGTATGTAGTGCGCGCTTGGAAGCTTGTTGTTCTGCGCTTTTCTTATTGAAATCTTCGCCAATCGCGACTTTCTCCCCATCTATCAAAACTGCCACCTTAAAGCGATCTCGCTTGTCCTGCTTGAAGCGTTTGAGGGTTTTGTAGTTGACCTGGCTACCCTGCTTCTGACAGTGCTCCAGCAATTGGCTCTTATAGTTGTCGTCGTATGTTTCTAATCCCTCTACATCTACGTAGTTCCGAAGCATATTGCGCACCACAAATTTCCGGGTTCTTCGGTATCCTCGCTCTATATAAATGGCGCCGACCAAAGCTTCTACTGCATTACCCAGCATAGACCGGGCAATTCGCGTATTGTTGCGCTCCTGCAGAATGGTATCCAGTCCCATATTGCTGCCAATGGAGTTGAGGGACTTCCGCTTCACGATCTTCGAGCGCATTTTTGTGAGGAAGCCTTCATCGACCATGGGGTACTTGCGGAATAAATATTCTGCTACAATCGTGCCCAGAACCGCATCGCCCAGATATTCCAGCCGCTCGTTATTTTGACTGGCGTAGGCCTCCCGATCATTATTTCCGCTCTTGTGGCTAAATGCCAGTTTGAACATAGGCATATTGGCCGGAGTGAAGCCTAATAGCCTGCGCAACTGCGCTGCAAATCGCCTATCTGGCGAAAACCAACGATTCCATAGCCGACGAAAAAAATAAACCACTGGGGTAAAGATAATAGAGGCAATTTAAAATGCGATATCTAGGGTATTCAGGAGTGGAGCGTGCCTACTCTACATACTTCTTAAATATCGTCGCCGAGTTGTGTCCGCCAAAACCAAAGGTATTGCTTAGCGCAACATTCACGGGCTTGTCGACCGCCTTATTGAAAGTCAAATTCAGCTTGGGGTCAATCGCAGGATCGTCTGTAAAATGGTTAATTGTTGGCGGAATGAAGCCATGCTGAATAGCCAGGATACAAGCGATGGCTTCAACAGCACCAGCAGCTCCCAGTAAGTGACCAGTCATACTCTTGGTAGAGCTGATATTCAAGTCATAGGCCGCATCTCCAAAGGCCAGCTGAATGGCCTTAAGCTCAGCGGTATCTCCTAGCGGCGTACTGGTACCATGTGTGTTGATGTAGTCCACATCCTGGGGAGTTAGGCCTGCGTCGCGTAAGGCATTGGCCATGGCCATTTTGGCACCGGTGCCTTCAGGGTGTGGAGCCGAGATATGGTGCGCATCACTGCTGGCGGCGTAACCGCCTACCTCTGCCAAGATCGTAGCCCCTCTAGCTTGTGCGTGTTCGAGCGACTCCAGGATAATAGCGGCTGCACCTTCACCCAAGACAAAACCGTCTCTATCGGCATCGTAGGGGCGAGAGGCTGTCTTGTAGTCATCATTTCTGGTAGAGAGGGCTTTCATATTGTTGAAGCCACCAATACCCGTCTTACACACGGCAGCCTCGCTACCTCCGGTCACCATCAGATCGGCGCGTCCCAGCCTGATGTCGTCACAGGCAGCGGCAAGAGCGTGACCAGAACTTGCACAGGCAGAAACCGTAGCATAACTAGGTCCCCGCAGCTTGTATTTCATGCTTACATGACCCGCTCCCATATTGGCGATCATTCGGGGGATCATGAAAGGATTGTAGCGCGGAGTCCCATCGCCACCATCAAAAATCTCGATCTCGCGCTCCAAAGACTGGAGCCCACCGATTCCGCTAGCGAAAATCGATCCGGACCTATCGGGATCATACGGTGGGTTTTCCCCACTTAGACCGGCCATATCCATGGCCTCAGCGACGGCGTACAAAGCATACACCACATAGGGATCGATACGCCTGGCTTCACGCTTGTCTAATCGAACGGTATGATCAAAGTCCTTAAGCTCACAAGCAAACTGTGTCTTAAACTTCTCTGAATCGAACTGCGTGATGGGAACAGCACCACTAACACCCGAACGCAAGCCCTCCAGAAACTCTGGTACGCTATTACCAATGGATGTGAGTGCACCTATTCCGGTTATAACTACTCGCTTCATAATCCACTAATTTTGACTGCCGTGTAGCGACATACCTACAAAACGAAAACCGCCGTACGCCGCCTCATCCCCAGTTTTTGGGTTCGAGAGACTAGCGGACGGCGGTTGGTTTAACGCCAAAAAGGCGTGAAGCCCGTTAACCGACTATTCGCCGGTTTCGGCGTTCGCCTTCATAAATTCGATGGCTTGGCCTACGGTCTTAATTTCTTCAGCTTTTTCGTCAGGGATGCTGATGTCAAACTCTTTTTCGAATTCCATAATGAGTTCGACAGTATCTAGAGAGTCTGCACCCAGGTCAGTGGTGAAGTTAGCACTTTCAGAAACTTCAGACTTATCAACGCCTAGTTTGTCAACGATGATGTTTACCACTCTTTCTTCAATGTTTGCCATTGTATGATCTATTTTGATGAACAATTGCGGCGCAAAGAAAGCGCAATTGGCTTGCAAAACCAAAATTGCGACGAGAAGGAAGGCCCTTTAATCACGAGCAATTGACATTTAAAATCGCATAAAATACTGACATACAGCATGTTGACTGCTTTTTTGCTTTAAAATTTTTGTACCTGCCCACTAGTAGAAATTTTAGGCCCGCCTCTGAAAGCTACCATGCGGTGTTTTTATGTGCATTTCACCCCTTGGAGAAAGAAGCAAGGGATCGATTATTAAAAACTCCTATTCGACATCAATGGTCTAAGAGAACTAAGCTTACCTTTGCGTGCCCCCGACCAAAGATTCCGATCAATACAGGAATATGAAGATTACCGACCACCAGAATACTAAAATTGTAGCCACCGTCGGCCCAGCCTGCGACAGCTATGAGAAGCTTCTCGAACTTGTACAAGCTGGCGTTGATGTTTTCCGACTCAATTTTTCACACGGAGAGCACGAAAATAAGCTGGCCATCATACAGCACATTACCCGCATCAACGAAGAGTTTGGGGTACACATCAGCATTTTAGCCGATTTGCAAGGTCCAAAGTTGCGGGTAGGCAAAATCGAGAATGACGGCATCGATGTAGTGCCTGGTCAAATACTCACCTTCACCAATACAAAGTGTATTGGGAATGCCGATCGCATTTACATGAGCTACGAGCAATTCGCTCAGGATGTATCTCCCGGAGAGCGCGTTTTGGTAGACGACGGCAATCTGGTTTTCCAAGTAGTAGAAACCAATGGAGTAGATGAGGTCAAACTAGAAGTCATCTACGGTGGTCCGCTCAAATCAAACAAGGGTGTCAATCTTCCAAATACCAACATCAGCCTACCTTGCCTAACAGAGAAGGATCTGGTTGACTTAAAATTCATTTTGACACAGCCCGTCAATTGGATTGCGCTCAGTTTCGTTCGCCACCACAAAGACGTGAAAAGCCTTAGGGCCTACATTGATAAGGCGGGACACCCTGCCAAGATCATTTCCAAGATCGAGAAGCCCGAAGCCATTGAGCACATCGACAAGATCATCAAGCACAGTAATGGCATCATGGTTGCGCGTGGTGACTTGGGTATAGAGATCCCCATTGAGCGGGTTCCACTCGTACAGAAAGAGATCATCAAAAAGTGCATCCAGCGCGCCCGACCCGTCATCGTAGCCACACAGATGATGGACAGCATGACCACTAAGCCCAGCCCTACCCGAGCAGAAGCCACCGACGTAGCTAATGCCGTCCTGGATGGCACAGATGCCGTTATGTTGAGCGGAGAAACCAGTGTTGGGGCCCACCCAGCCAAGGTTGTTCGCGCCATGAACCGCATCATCGAAGAAGCGGAAAAAGCCTATCCCAAAGATCAATACCAACCCAAACCCAGCCCCAAGAGCCGAACCTACAGAAGCGATGTAGTCTGCAAGGCTGCTGCCGTCACCGCCGAGGGGATGCCAGCAAAAGCCATTGTAGGTATGACCAGCTCTGGATACACCGCCTTTAAGTTATCCAGCTATAGACCTGCAGCCAAGGTGTACATCTTTAGTGACCGACCTTACATGCTGGCTACACTCAATCTCTGTTGGGGCGTACGCTGCTACTACTACGACGGTTTTACCAGTACAGACGATACCATAGCTGATGTCAATGAGATACTAAAAGAGGCCGGCCGTATAGAAACTGGCGATGTAGTTGTTAACTTAGCATCTATGCCACTAGTTCGCCGATTCAGAACCAATATGATGAAGGTGACCGAAGTGGAGTAACCACCCAATCGTACAAGCTTGCTGGAAGCCGGTCAAACCCCTCGAAGTTCAACACAAAGCACTCCACAAAGAGGATGCCTCGCCTGGTTTGTATTGCTACAAAGTTTATTCCTGAGCTTAAGTGCACTCCTCGATTTCCTTGGAATGGCAGAGCCACTCAATGACTTTGTACTATTGGCACTCTTCGCTGCCATACCCATAGGCGCTTTTCAGTTTATACTCGGTTTGGTTCAGTATGTACAAAGCCGAAGGATGCTTCTGGGTTTCTACGTTTATTTCAGCGCGGGCTACCTGGCCATTTTTTGGCTGGGACCTTATCTGATTCCCAATTTTGGATATTTTGGCCTGCTTACTGTTATGCTGCCTCTGGCCATGAGCTGGCTACTCACCTACATCCAATTCTACGTCCCCGTAGTCAGAAAGAGAAATGTGGATGAGCGCTACGATGATATTTTAGATGCTTGAAGAAAAGTCAGCAAAAAGGGTAATCAAAAATAGGCAAAGGGGCTGCTCAGAAGCCGCATTGAATACTCAGACTATGCTCTTGAGCGTGTTCTATGCTTTCTTCATACTGAGCGAATATGTCTTTGGTGAAGGTTCAAGTGTATTGATCTTCCCCATAGTTTTGATGGCGCCTTTTTTTGGCCTCTGGCAATTAGTCTTTGGATTCACACAGCACATTAGGTTTAGGCATAAAGTGACTGGTGTATACCTTTGGGTTAGCCTGATTTATTTAGCCGTATTTGGCTATTTCCTTACTTTTCAGTTAGCCTCTTCGTTTTTATGGACAGTGATGGCTACCATCCCAATATGCCTGAATTGGTTGTTGGTCTACTACTTTTACCAGATTCTTCCATATCTAGACCCACCTAAGGATGATAGATTTGACGATATTCTAGATGCTTGAGCCAGAGAACGATATAAAATATGTGCTGCCCAAGGATCGATCAGGGAAATGGCATGCCGATATCATCGCTTTCGAAGCGGTTGTGATCAGCTTGATCTTTGTGTACATCATGTTGCTTGAAAACACCAGTCTTTTAGACGATTATGACGGCGATGAATACGGTATTGCGGTTGGCGTATTGAGCGCTGTGATCGGAGGTCATCACCTTATCCTGGGGTCAATTCAGGCATGGCGATCAAATTTGGGCGGCATTAGGAGATATATCGCCTGCGTTATGCTCTACTTGATGTACCCCGTATCTCTATATTTCTTCAAGGATTTCTATCGAAAATTGATCGTAGATGGCAATGTATTTGCACTGACTTTGATGCTTCCACTACCGATACTCGCCTGGTGGATGTCTAGCATCCAATACGCAAGGCTAAAATGGAAGGAGGGTTCCCCTTTTATGGATAATGAAGAGATATTAGATGCTTGAGTCAGATATGTAAAACATCCTCGATTTCTTCGAGTAGCCCAGTCTTCCCTATCTTGCTAGCCCCAGTTACTATAGATGAGAGGCTACTACTCCTTAATGGCGTTCCTATTTTTTGGACTTCCCTGCCTACTGGCGCATGGCGGGCAGGCGCAGGTCGGGGCACTCTTCGCAGGTGATTGTCCAGCCCTGACTGTAAAAAAGTCTAATGGCTCTTTTGATGCACGGGGCAATACGCTCACCTACTGGGTAGACGAAATCATAAACAGTACCGACGACGAAGTGAGTCAGCGGCTGGCCGAGCTGGATCAAGGGCTGGTCGAGCACAGAGACGATCCGGTGGTCAGGCGTCGCATAGCCGCTTATGTAGAGTACTGGCGTTCGGGCACCGAGGTTCTATTAGGCAGAGCCGCCCGCTTCTTTCCCATCTTCGAGCAAGAGCTAATGGCTGCGGCTATGCCCGATGCCATCAAGTATCTGACCGTTCCCGAGAGTGCGCTTCGGCCATGGGCCATCTCTGAAGTTGGCGCAGCAGGATTGTGGCAGCTCATGCCCGGAACAGCTCGCGAATTGGGCCTGCGGGTAGACTCGCTGATCGACGAGCGCCAGGACCTGCGACTAAGCACCCGCGCCGGACTGGCTTACCTCGCCAAGCAATACGACAGATTCGAAGACTGGACCCTGGCGCTAGCCGCCTACAATTGCGGGCCCGGAGGGGTACTCAGGGCCATCAGACGCTCTGGAAGTAAAAATTACTGGCGTATGCGCAGATACTTGCCTCGTGAAACCCGCAATTATCTGCCCAACTACATCGCAGCGGTTTATCTCTCGGCTTACTTCCACGCCCACCAGCTGGAACCCGCCACACCAAGTCTTGATCTGACAATGATCGAATCCGTACCCATTCATGGATTTGTATCGCTGCATCGAATCGCTCAAGTGTGTAGGCTCCGACCTGCGGAAGTCCTAAATCTAAATCCCGCTTACCTGAAAGGATACGTACCCGATGATGGTCAAGCGCACTATGTGTATCTGCCCAGCCGTGTCGTGCCTGCCCTGCAAGCTTATCTTCAGCTTCTGGAACCCGACCAGGCGGAAGAAGACTGGCCCGTCAGCTGGCTTTCGCCCAGGCTGGATCAGGGAGAGACCCAGGCCGACCAGTACTACGCCATGTATCGCTACTACTTATTTCCGGCCGACAGCAGTTATACTGAAGTGGCCCAAATCCTGGATGTGCCCGTCACTCTACTGCACACCTGGAACTACAGCGGAACGGCCGATTCGCTCACCAAAAGAGAATATCTCGACTACTACCGCGTAGAACACGAGCTGGAGTTTGGTCCTTATGCCGGGCTAGATACCAGCCCATCGCCCATATTAGCGCCTGTGAACGCCAAACCGATACCCAGGCGTTTATTTATACCTCAAATCACAATTCCAGCGCCAATAGCTCCGTTACGGCGTCGCAAAAGGTGAGATAATTCTATCTTTGAACTCCTGTGACAAGACGACTGACTACATGGATAGGCTTTTTAGCGCTGTGGTGCCTGTTTATTCAGCCCTTGCAAGCTCAAGATCGGAACGATCCTGAAGCCCTCGAAGCAGCGCTAGATGACGCCAGAAGTGCGCGCGAACGCTATCCGCTATACTACAGACTCTGTCAGTTGGCCACCAACGATTTTGATCGTTCCAGGCCGCATAAAGCTGGTCGATATGGCGAATCCGCCTACCAGGAAGCCGGCAGGCTCGACGACGACCAATTGATGGCAGATGCCGCCTGGGTAACTGCCCTGGCTTATGAGAGAGCCCGAAACGAAGGAAAAGAAGAATACTGGCTCAGGGTTACTACCCGCCACGCTATGGCCGCCAGAAATGCAGACCAAATACTGCGAGCTGTAGAAAAGCGTAGTCGCCTGGCTACACGCGAGCGCAACTACCGCCGGGCGGTAGAGATCAACCGCGAAGCCCTCGACTTCTTTACCAGAGACGGTAACAACATAGGCGATATGCGGGCCGAGATCGAGTTGGAGCGCAATCGACTAGAGCAAATCAGACGTCAGCTGGCTGCTCAGTCCGACGAACTTATAGAAGAAGTCGAGCAACTCAGGGCAGAGCGCCAAGACCTCAACCAGGAAAACCAGCGCCTATCGAGCACCGCTCAGCAGCGCTCCGAACAATTACAGGAGCAAAGTGAGCAACTCAGCAGTTTGAGCCAGCAGAGAGACTCTATAGCTGAACGGGTAAGCGCTGCTCAGCAACAAGTGGCCCAACTATCTCGCCAGGCGCTGGAAGAGCAAGCGGCCAGATCTGAAGTAGAGCGCGAACTGGCACAGACCGAACTGGAGCAAAACCGGCTAGAATTCGAAGCCCGCGAGGCCCAGTTTGAATCCGAGCAAAGCAAGGTCTCCAGAAATTATGCCTTTGGAGGTGTTGCCATATTGGCGCTCATGTCTTTCTTGTTGTTTTACCGATTTAGAGCCAAGCAAAAAACGGCGAAAGCTCTCGAGCGAAGCAACCAAGACCTGGCTGAAGCCAGAGAGCGAAGCGACGAACTGCTCCTCAATATCCTTCCTGCGACCATAGCCGAAGAGTTGAAGGCTAATGGCAAGGCTCAACCCCAGCAATTTCAAGACGCGACGGTCTTTTTTAGCGACTTCGTCAACTTCACCCGCATATCCGAGCAGCTCCGACCAGAAGATCTCGTTAAGCTCTTGGATGAGTGCTTCAAGGCATTCGACCGGATTATTAGCCAATATGCCGATATCGAAAAAATTAAGACCATAGGCGACGCATACATGTGCGCCAGTGGCCTGAACGATCGCAAAGGCATACCGACCAACCTGGTCAAAGCCGGCCTCGAAATGCAGGAATGGCTATCTGAGCAAGCCGAAAGAAGGAGGCGCATCGGGTTACCTTTCTTCGAAGCCCGGATCGGGCTACACACTGGTCCTGTAGTTGCAGGGGTAGTGGGTGTGCGCAAGTTTGCCTACGATGTTTGGGGGGATACGGTAAATACCGCAAGCCGGGTAGAAAGTGAGTCTGCTCCCGGGCGTGTCAATGTAAGTGAGACCACTTACCGACTCATTCAATACCAGTTCAACTGCGAGTACAGAGGAAAGGTACAGGCCAAGAACAAGGGCTATCTCGATATGTACTACGTGATCAGCGAGAAGTAAGGCCACAGCTGGATCAGCGCGCAAAATAAAAATGCTGCCAAGGCTTTCGCCAAGGCAGCATGGTCAATTATCAGTGAGTTTGGGTTTTAGCCCTTTACTCTTAGTTGTTGTTCATCAAATCACCAAGTACTGGGTTTGGTAGAATCTCTGTACGACGGTTTTCAGAACGGCCTTCGCTTGTTCCGTTGTCACCGATTGGATCGTACTCACCAGCACCTGCTACGATGATGTTCTCAGCAGAAACACCTGCGCGGATTAGGCGGGCAGCCACGGCCTTAGCACGACGGTAGCTCAGGTCCCAGTTGTCAGAACCGCTGTCAGAAACGAACTGCTTGTTGTCGGTGTGACCTTCGATCAGCAGACGAATGTTGCTTCCGGCCAACTGCTCACCCATAGCGTCGATGGCATCGCGCTCGGCGCTGCTCAAACGAGAAGAACCAGAGCGGAAACTGATGGCTTCGTCGGTTACGATGTGTAGCTTGCCATCGCGGTTAGCGACAGACAGGCCTGATGCTTCGTACTCGGCGAAGATGCCATTTATGCGGTTGCGTGCAGCTTCGAGTTCTGCTTCGGTTGCTTCCAGGCGACCATTAAGATCAGTGATCTGACCCTGAGCAGCAGTTACGTCGTCGCGCAGGCTAGAGAGCTCTCCGTTCATACGAGTACGCTCAGATTCGAATTCAGACTGGAGCTGTTCATTCTGGGCATTGAGGTCAGAAACTTCCTGGCGAGTTTGAGCCAGTTGTTCATCGGTTGCAGCTTTAGCAGCAGTTAGCTCGTCATACTTCTTCTTAGAAACACAACTTGACAGACCACCAATAAGCATTGCGACAATAAGTAGTTTAATTGAAATTTGCATTGGCTTTGGTTTAAATTAATTTTTCGAAGGGAAGCTGTTTTCAATTCGAAATCTTCCCTGCGTGCCGGTTGCGATGGTTTAGTGCTTATGCTTTTACCACCTGCATGCGCTATGCATGCGATCGCAAAAGTAGCCCATTTGTTCGTTATTTACCTATTTTACCATCTTTACAGTTCACTAGCAGCGGGGGGGAGACAACCACCTGCCGAGTAAACAGGTTGTTATTGTGGCTTTTTGGGGGTTATTTTGCCCAGTAGCCCAGCACTAAAGTTTAGCATGAAGTATAGCCAAATACGAGAAGGGAAGTTCGAGTATCTCGATACAGGAGGAGACGGCGAGACTATTTTGCTGCTGCACGGCTTATTCGGCGGTCTTAGCAATTTTGATGCCATCATTAACCGCTTTGGCGAGCAACATCGCGTTGTTTTCCCAACCCTCCCCATGTTTGAGCTTCCGCTGCGCAAAGTCTCTGTGACGGGCCTGGTCAATCACCTGCTGGAGTTTGCAGAAGTATACGAGCTCGACCAGCTCCATTTGCTCGGCAATTCTCTGGGCGGCCATGTGGCTATTTTGTTTGCATTGGCAGCTCCAGAGCGCATCGCCAGCATCACCCTCACGGCCAGCAGTGGTCTGTTTGAAAACTCCATGGGCAACACTTACCCCAAGCGAGGAGACAGAGAATTTGTACGCAAAAAGTGCGAAGGCACCTTCCACGATCCCGCTATGGCTACCGAAGAACTCATTCAGGGCGTATTCGACACCATCAACAATCGGGACAGAGCCTTACGCGTAGTGATGACGGCTAAGTCGGCCGTGAGGCACAACCTGTCTGAAAAGCTACACCTCATCAAGGTGCCGACCCTCCTGATCTGGGGTGAGTCCGATGATATCACACCACCCTTCGTGGGCGAGAAGTTTCACGAGTTGATCGCCGATAGCGAGTACCATCTCCTACCCGAATGCGGGCATGCCCCCATGATGGAACTACCGGATATCTTTAATGAGATCTACGGCAATTTCCTGGACCGGGTCAGTGTACAAACAAATGTGTGAGTCAGGCATTTAGACTTGCGCAGGTCGGTCACCTTTCTCGACCTGCGGAAGTCCTAAAAATTGCTGTCCTTAGTCTAGTCGAATGCATCCAGGTCCAGATATTATCAGCAAGTATTTTCCCGATCTCCACGATCGGCAGATGGGTCAGTTTGCCCGCCTGGGAGAGTTGTATACCGATTGGAACAGCAAGATCAATGTCATCAGCAGAAAGGACATAGACCAGCTATACTTACGCCATATATTACACAGTCTGGCCATAGCTAAGTGGATGATCTTCAAGCCGGAAGCCCAGATTCTTGACTTAGGGACTGGCGGTGGCTTCCCGGGCATTCCACTGGCCATTTTCTTTCCGCAAACTCAATTTCATCTGATTGACGGTACTGGAAAAAAGATTCGGGTTTGCCAGGCAATCATTGAAGAATTGGGCCTTAAAAACTGCCGCGCCGAGCAGCAAAGAGCGGAGTATCTCAAAAAACGCAAGTACGATTTTGTCGTGACTCGTGCCGTTGCCAAAATTCAGCAATTGTCCGATTGGAGTCTGCGCCTCATCACGCCACATCAGCGGCACACCATGCCCAACGGACTCATTGCACTGAAGGGTAGAAACCTCCGCGAAGAGATGGCGGAGCTACCCAAAGCAGCTTATCACGAAGAGCATCCGCTTTCTACCTGGTTTGAAGAAGATTTCTTTCAAGAAAAAGCGCTTATCTATCTACAGTATTGATTTTGAAGGCCAAGTCTACCGACCTTAGTCTTCAAAATTAGTACTTTTGTGCCCCATAAAATCAGGAATTCATGTCATTCGACGTCGACGGAAAATTGCACAAGAAATACGAGACCGAGCAGAAAACTGACTCTTTCAAGGCTCGCGAATTCGTCATCGAAATCGATGGCGGCCAATACCCTCAATTTGTCAAGTTTCAGCTGGTTCAAGACCGTTGCGGCCTGATCGACGACATGGCCGAAGGCGATGCGGTCAAAGTGCACTTTGATTTGCGCGGCCGGGAATGGCAAGGCAAGTACTTCACCAACCTCAATGCCTGGCGGGTAGAAAAACTAGAGCCAACCGGAGGTGTCAGCACCTCTACCGAAGAGAACTTTGGAGAGGGCTTTCCCACTGCCGATGATGACCCCGGGTTCGCTGCCGACGACGATCTGCCGTTCTGAACCTGGCAGACCAATGATATTTGGCTCTCCATTTTTTCACCTATGCTAAACACACACTAAAATGACGATAGGAGAAGCTTTTGAATATGCTTCGGCCAACCCAGCTACCGTCATATTCTATTTTGCTATTATTCCTTTTGCCGCACTCCTCGCCGGATGGATGGAGCGAGACGAAGGCCACTTACCCCCCTGGAATTATATGTACAGCGCCATCCTTTACATGGTCGCCATTCCGGGTATTTTGGCTGTAGCGCTCAGCGCCTACATTTTTCTTTTTCAGAATGGCGACATCATGAAGGCCAACTTGCTGATGCAGGTATTGCCTGTAGCCAGCATGCTCCTGACCTTTGCCATAGTCAAGAACAATGTGCGCATAGATTCTTTGCCCGGCTTCGACAAGCTATCTAGCCTTGTTATGATGATAACGGCTGCCTTGGCGCTGATGTGGTTTATCGATAAAGTAAGGATCATCGTATTCAGCTACATGCCAATTCAGTACCTACTACTAATATTCCTAGGGTTACTCTTTGTGATCCGATATGGCTGGCGGTCGGTGACGCGCTAAAACTCCCATTTAACTCCAGCCACCAGATTTCTTCCCAGTTCATCGGCAAAGTAGCGCAGCCTGTTGAGGTAGTCGCGATAGCGTACATTGAATACATTTTCCAGTCTGAGACTAAGGTGTAGCGACTGGCGGCCGATATTCAGGTGGGTACTTCCGCTGGTCGTAACTAAGAAAAATCCGTCTGGTGGCGGCTGAAAATCCAGATTGGGGGTAAAGCGATCTTGCCGGAAGGTATACTCTCCTCTGATCTCCAGCTTGCTATTTTTGAAGCTTTCGCCATCGCTTAGTGCTAGTTGGAGCGAACTACTCAGCCGGTTGGGTGGCATGAAGATCAGGGGATTGCCGTTATCTACATCCTGGCCGCGCAAATAGCTGTATTGAGTGACGAGTTTTAGGCGTTCGCTGGGTTCGACGGAGACCATGAGGTCTGCGCCGGTCAGCAGGGCATCTGTTTGGCGGTAGACAAAGACCGGGAAAGCTCCGCGTACGGTCTGGCGAAACCTGGCTTCTGGCTCTAAAAAGATAAAATCTGAGATGGGCTGTGCATAGGTGAGCAGTTGGACAAAGAGCGCGCGGCCAGGCGACCAATCTACCCCCAGCGTTGCCTTTAATGAGTTTTCTGCTTTGAGGTCGAGATTGCCCTCCTCTATGCCGCTGACCCCCTGATGCAGGCCAAAGCTGTGTAGCTCATTAGCCTCGGGTGGCCGACGGGTGAAACCCAGATTTGCAGACAGGCGCAGCTCCGGATTGACTTGATATCTACTACCAGCTACCAGGGAGAATCGATGAAAATTGTAGTCGTACTCTATGGGTTCTCTGGGCACTTCTCTGGTGATGGTATTTACCCCAAGCCTAATGTAGTCATATCGTCCACCAAATTCGAATTGCCATTCTGCACGTTCATGCAAATAGCTTAGATAGGCCCCTGGCCGCCACGACTGATAATTGGGGATGAGAGGGAGGACACCTGTGCCGGGCTGATTATCATTATCTACATAGTTGAATTGCACACCTGCCCTCAAGAGTCCGTACCGGCCTACTTGCTTGTTGTAGTCTGCTGACCCATAGTGGGTAGTTTGCACCAAATCCAAAGCCGGAATATTAGTTCGCCCGCCACGGCGTACATCAAACTCTCTTCGATCATTGATCTGAAAGGAATACGTAAACCGAAGGGAGCCTTCATTCGCGAGTGATTGCCTGGCTACTATTTTGAGTAGATGGTGGCTTACCTTCTGACGAGGCGCCCCAATTTCGTAAGTAAATTCATTGGTAGTAAACAAGGGTTCATCGCGCACCATGGCAGCCCCCAGGTCGGTCAAGTTGCCAATGTGGCTGCCGCGCAAGATGCCCAGTTCGGTGTTGAACAGGCTGTAGTATAGATTTCCCGACCACTGGTCGTCAAATTTCTTTTCGAGCTGAAGCGCACCATTGTATTCCCGCTTGCCGGTGTTTTTCAAAAAATAATCGGGGGTACGCTGATCACCCTGATGTCTGACCGTGCCGATAAATCTCCAGTTGACAAAAGATCCCGCCTGCTCGAGACGCGTATTCAGGGCATGGCCCCGGCCATTAGATTGGTATAGGTAGTGTAGGTGACCGTGTAAATGGGGTTCATCTTGTATGCTTCCGGGCTCGACTAATACTACGCCCCCCAAGGAACTTCCTCCAAATTGTAAAGTGGAGACTCCTTTTATCACCGAAAGATGGCTGGCCACGAATGGGTCGATTTCTGGTGCGTGGTCATTGCCCCATTGCTGACCAGACTGAGCAATTCCATTATTTAGTATGGCAATACGGTTGCCAAATAAGCCGTGTATAATGGGCTTGCCGATGGTGCTGCCGTTCCGGAGGCTGCTTATTCCGTTTAAATTGTCGAGCAGGCCTGCCAGATCACTAGTCCCTCTAAGCCCGATTTCTTCCAGGCTAATACTTACACTATTTTGGGTGGTCACCTCACCCTGCTGCCCCTGAATAACGACCTCATTGAGCAGCTCGGCGTGGTGGATCAACTCGATCAATAAGAAGGTATCTCGTTCCAGTTTCAGGAAGAGACGCTGAGGCTCACAGCCCACATGGCTGATTCGGAGATGATACTCCCCGCCTGGTATTTTTTCATTCGAACGATCGAAATCACTCTCCTCATCAATAGCAGACGAATTGGCCCGCGAAAGTCTGAAATAACCTCCGTCATCGGCCTGAGCACCGAAGCCCAGCTCTTCCAAATAAATATTGGCAAAAGCGAGGGGTTCCTCGCTACTGGCATCTACAACCTGACCTCTAATAGAAAAACTGGCCTGCTGCCCAGACAAAGCAAAGGGCAGCAGGCCGATCAATGCGAGCAAAAGGCGCATACTTACTGGACAGTTACATCAAATGTTACTTCAACATCCGTTTCACCACCGGCATTTGTGATATCGCCGTCAGAAACTCCGGCAGCATCCTTCACCGGCTCATGGCGCAAGGTCACCTTGAGCGTACCCATTGAGGCATCGCCAGACATCGCTGTGACATCCAGACCTAATGGATTGCCGTCATCATCCTGGTCATTGTAAGTGAAGCTCAAATTGGCGCCGCTTACTTCGTAGAAGACCTGATGCTCATCATCTTCGTCAGCTACTTCCTCTGTGATGTCTTCTGCTGGAGACTCGAGGGTATTCAGGAATACGATAGCACCTGTATAAGTCGTATTGGCAGCCAATGGGCCAGAGACCGTAACAATGGGAGCAACAGGACCATCGCCATCAGCGTCGAGGAAATTCATGACTACAGCAGTACCTCCTCCATTTGGTGCCAGAGTGAGGGTTACCTGAGTAATTACTTCTTCTTCACCCGGACCTGGATCTCCTCCATCGTCGTCGTCGCAGGCGGTAAATACAAGAAGTGTAAGTCCGGCAAATAGCCAGATCAAATATGATTGCTTAATTAGCATGTCTTAAAGAAATTTATTTGGGTCGCGCAGAAAATGGCGCAATCCAACAAGAAAATGAATTGGAATTTGGGTAGCTCTAAAATCCATAGGGCTTTAGTTGGCTACAAATAGCAATGGGCTACTTTTCTAATGTCCTCGAATGGCCATCAGAAAAACAGCTAAAAAGAATTTGTTCTATTTTTTAGATAACTGGGGGACCCCGATGCTCCGGCCAGGTATACTTAGCCGTTTCAAATTGGGCAGGCAGATAAGTAGGAAGCTGTGCCTGCGGGTCTACTGGTGGCTTGGGGTCACTGAGGAAAATTTCCAGTAGGTCAAAAGAGGAAATCTGAAGTTGGGTGAGTAGACAATCAGAAGATTCTATCTCATCCCCATGGTAATGCTGTTGGCCATCATCTAATTCGCAGTGAAAGTCACTGTGCTCGTGTTCATGACCGAGCAGGTGCACGATTTCACTTCCCGCACTTGCCAGAAACAGCAAACAGGAAAGAAAACTAGCTATAAAAAGCCGATATGTTGGCGTGAAAAACAGCGTGGTAATTTCGGTTAAACCATAAATGTAACGAAGAGTAGCAGCAAATCGATGCCTGCTGTACGGTTATCATACCAAAAGAAATGGGCGACTCAAGATCACTTTACCAGTGGTTGAGTCGCCCATTCGCGATTAATTCTCGTTTACCTTATCGAGTAAGGCGAGTAGTCGTTGTCAGAACGGTTCTGATTGTCGTTCCAAATAGATCAATAGATTCATCTATTTCATTGACGAGAACCAGTGAGTTAGATGAAGAAGATGGATCGACTGTAAATACTGTGGTTTCACCCTGGTCTGTAACCTCTAGAGTGGTAGCATTAACTACTCTCCAAGTGCCGGAACCAAAAGCAGGTGACGTCTCCGTAGTGCTATCCATTGTACCTGATGACGTTTCCGTAGAAGTCACTGTGATAGATCCTGCTGAAGTAAACTCGTTAGGACTAGATGTGAATGTGATGGTAGCAGTACTATTATCGGTAACAACCTCGACAGTAGATGATTCAGGCTGACCAAGAACAGTAGCCGTAACTGATCCGTCTCCGCTGAGGTCATCAACGTTCCAGGTATCAACCAGCACATCTTCTGAGAACACAAATGTGTCATCGTCATCTCCACAAGATGTAATGGCGGTGAATACTAGTCCGACTAGTAGAAGTGAAAAAAAGCGACTCATAAATTACAAGAGTTTCATTAAGTGAATGAGGAAATTGAAAATCCTACACGGCAAAACTCTCCCCACAGCCGCATTCTCTGGATGCATTGGGATTGCTAAACGCAAAGCCATTGCCGTTGAGACCGCCACTAAATTCGAGGGTGGAGTTGCACAGGTATAGAAAGGACTTAAGGTCACAAACGACCTTAATGCCATTGTCTTCGAAAATCTGATCTTTCTCCTGTAGCTCGTTATCGAAATCGAGCTGATAGGTTAGACCCGAACACCCTCCACTTGTAATGGTAACCCGCAAAAAATAGTCAGCTGGCAGCTGCTGGGCAGCACGCACTTCACTGAGCTTATCTTTTGCACTGTCTGCTA
>JBCBVN010000002.1:0-38243 GCA_039817625.1 Bacteroidota bacterium | reverse complement strand
AGACGCCGCCGTGATAGTGCCCGTGGTTCAAAAGCTGGCCAGCGAGGGCATCATAGAGTATTACCCCACTAAAGACGCGCCTCAGCTAACACTGCTGACCGAGCGACTGGAAGCGGAAAACCTAAACCTGGATATCAAGAATTACCATTTTCGTCGAGACCGTGATCGTCAACGTATTGATGTGATGACCGGCTACGCCATGCAGGAAAAATGTAGATCGGTACAATTGCTCAATTACTTTGGAGAGACAAATGCTGAGCTCTGCGGCCGCTGCGACGTTTGCCGGTCATCAACCAATAGCAGTCTAAACACCAAGCAATACGATAGTTACTTCAAGCGCCTCCAGGCCTGGCTCGCTCAGGAACCGAGTTTAGCGATCGAAAAAATCAAGGATCGCCTCACCCAGGCTGAATCTGAGCAGATGGGAAAAATGATCAAGCACTGGGTAGAAGAAGGAAAGATTGTAATCGAAGATGGATTTCTGAAAATGAAATAGTTTTTCTCTATTCGTTAATGATATCAATGACGCGATCAACGATTTCTTGACTTTTGTCTTCAAAGGCGTCTACATTTCCGAGATCAATGCCATTTGTGCTGATAGATACCATAGCAGCCGTATTGGGAAAGTATAGTGATACAGACACATAAGTTGAGGTAAGCCCCGTATGTCCATAGGCTAATCCTGCGTCGGTATTGTAGCGGGTAACTCCCAGACTGTAACCCTCATTGGGCCAGCGAGAAAAGTCTGCCTTATCTTCGTCGAGCAACTGGAAATCACTGGTCATTTCCTCCAGCGCCTCATAGGAAACGATGTCGCCTGAAAATAATGCCAGCATAAACCCATTGAGGTCTTGCATATTGCTGGCAATTCCGCCATCGCCGGTAGCGGCATCGCCCACCGCTTGTTCGATGAAGTTAAAGTATCTGCCTCCGGGGTTGGCCAGATAGGGTCGGGCGACATCATCCGGTATGGGGTTTTGCTCAGTCCCCATGCCAAATCGCTCCAGGCCAAGGGGCTCGGCAATAAACTGGTCAACAGCCTCCCAAAGTGGCATCTGCCTGGCCCGCTCAATGACAAGTCCCAGTAAAACATAATTGGTATTGGAGTAGGTGTAGTCCTCACCTGGAGCATGATAGGCACTCTCGCCGTATACATACCGCAGTTTTTCGCGTTGGGTTTCCAGAAAATTACTGCGGTTGAGTGTATTGAATAGCTGCTCGGCTTCCAGATAGTCTCTAATTCCACTAGTATGGTTCAATAACTGGCGAATGCTGACTTCTCTGGCGTTTTCAATAGGATTTATGAGCTCGTTGTCGATCCACATCATCAAAGGATCATCAATATCGAGTATACCTTCGTCTTGTAGTTGCATGATCATGGTTGCTGTGACTACTTTGCTGATACTGGCAATCATCAGTCGATGACATCCTGCTAGTTCGATGTCATTAGCAATGTCTGCATAACCAACCGATCCTACCCAAGATTGGCCATCTGAATCCGTGAGGGCCATTTGAGCTCCGGTAGTTAGGGGTAACGTCTCCAGGAGAAGGTCACGAAACAGGCCGTCATCTGGATGAGAACTGGCATCAATGGGATCGGTAAGGGTGCATGTATAAGTGTTGGGATCGACAAAGGTGGCTTCATCGCAGGCCAGGAGAGACAAGAAAAGGATGGGGAAAAGATGGTATTTCATGATAGGATGGTTTATTGGAATGGATAGAATGTGATGCCACCGCCAACGAATACATGAGGCAAGACAGCGGTTGGCGAAAAGGGAGAATCGATAGCGATCTGATAACCCAGGAATACTTCGGGGCTGTTTGCCCGCTTGCTGAGCTCATAAGCCAGAGAGATATCTACTCCTGGCATAAATACCAGCTGGCCACTGTTCCTGGCTTGGATGTATTCGCCATTTTCAAAGGCGTAGACAGGTTCTGTAGCGAATACCAAGGCACTGCCAGCTGTAGCCCTCAGGCCAAGCTTGAATCGTCTGATCTGTTGCTGGTAACCGATGCCTGCTCTCAGAAAAACAGTAGTGCGAAAGTCTCGATGAAAGTAGAATCCCACATCACCGCTGAGAAACCAATTCTGTCCGTTATCCTGGCCAAGTACATAATCCGTACCCAAGGTGATTGCAGGCTTGTAAGGATATTTGAATGCGCGAAAACCAGGAAGGTCAATAGCCTGGTGCAAGACTGTTATCTTGATCGGTATCGGTGGCTTGTTTTCCTGGGCCAGCAGACTCGACCAGAATAAGCTGCACAAGACAACTAAAAAAACGCGAAAGCTCATGTAGCGAAGATTTTAAAGTGAGGCTTGATGTTAGCCTCGGGTTTATGTTCTTCGCAAAGGTGTTGGACAATTCAGCCGCTGAAGTTCGGTTTTATGCAGGCTTCATAAAATGGAACGCCTTTCTACATGGCGCCTTGTCGGAATTGCCTGGGGGTTTGACCGGTCAGTCTTTTGAAAGTATTGTTGAATGTCGTCTTAGAGTTGAATCCTGCTTCGAAGCCTATGGCCAGCAGACTGTAGTGCTCAAATTCTGAGCTGAGTAGCAGCCGTTTGACTTCCTCGATGCGGTATTGGTTGACGTAGCTGGAAAAGTTGCCTTCTGTATGCGCGCTGATGAGCTTGGATAAGTATCCACTGCTAATACCGAGTTGATCGGCAACTTGCTCCCTGTTCAAGCTTGGGTCTCTGTATTGCTTATTGGTTGACATCATCTCCTCTAGCTGCAAAAAGTAGTCTTCGTTTGGCTTTTGGGGTTCTTCTGAGGGCATTTTCTCACGCGCTGACTGGGCATCAATGATGGAGCGTATCTCAAACCGCTCTTCAGCCAGCTTAAATTGCATGGCTCCCCGAAGGCATACCCAAAAGAATAGGATACTGATGGCTAGCCAAAGCAGATAGAAAAAATCGAGATCAGCCATATCCGACATCAAAAAAAGAACAACCCAGAGGCTGATCACGCCTGTTGTCCAGAGCCAGAACCTACTTAACCAGTTGGAAGCATTTCTTTCTGAGGTCTGTCTAAGCATGAAATAGGTCCAAGCACAAACCACAACCGAATAAATGATACTGAGCCAAGACTCTATTTCGTAATACAAGTTTAGGCCAGCAGTACCAATTCCAATACCTGAATTCGTGAGGTGAAACTCATGATCTAGATCTATGTATATATTGATGAGTAGCGTGAGTACAAATGGTGCAAATAGCCACGCTTTCCACTTTGATCGAGCTAATCCATGTTTCAGATTTTCTGCAAAATACAGCAGCAAGGCAGGCGCAAACAGGAGCTCCCACATGATGTCATTGATGAAAACACGCCAGGCTTCGGCCATAGGCAAAAGCTCAGTAAATTCATTAAAAGCCAATACAGCTACGGAGCCAAAGGCAATCGCCAAATAGTTGTTGGCTCTACTCTTGAAATACGTTGAGCTAATAAATAGCAAACACAGCAGGCTACTCAGCAGACAGGAAACAATAGCAACCAGATGGTGTATCTGGAAAATCATAGCGATAAGATCTTAGCACAAGATAAGGTGGGCGGCTACAGTCTGTTGTAAAAAGAGTGTTGCTTTTTGTGTTGTCTCTCCGATACGGGGAATACTATCGACCTGCGTAAGTCTGCTTGATTGCTCCAGGCAGACAAGTCCAAATCAAAAAGACCATATACCGAATTGACCTATTTTTGGCGAAGCAAGGCACTACAATTTGCAGAAGATAATAGCCACAGTAACCAACGATCTTTCACAAGATCAGCGTATGCATCGCATTTGTGCTACATTGGTCAAAGCGGGTTTCGAGCTCATTCTGGTCGGGCGTGAGCTTCCAGATTCCTTGCCTCTCACAGATCGACCTTATCAGCAGCACCGCATCAACTGCAAATATCACGCGGGAAAACGCTTCTATTGGGAGTATAATCAGAAGCTGACGGCCTACCTGAAGAAGGCTAAGCCCGACATAATCAATAGCGTAGATCTGGATACCCTGTGGGCTGGCCGCAGAGCAGCCAAAGCAGTAAGGGCTAAGCTCGTTTTCGATGCACATGAATACTTCCACGAAACACCTGAGGTGGTAGATCGCCCAATGGTCAGATGGATTTGGAGGCAAGTTGGAGAAAGACTTATTCCTCAAACGGATGCTCGATATACAGTTGGTCCGGCTCTGGCTCAGGAGCTCAGCGAGACTTATCAACTGCCTTTTGAGGTCATCAGAAATATGCCTTATCGGCAAGTTTCACGGATGGAGAAATCTTTGGTTGATCCTCCGGTTTTATTGTACCAGGGTATGCTCAACAAAGGTCGCGGATTGGATTTGGCGATTGCTGCACTTACTCAGCTACCCAACTGGCAACTTTGGATCGCCGGACGGGGAGATTTGGAGGAGGACTTCCGCAGGTCGGCACTTCAGTTGGGCGTGAATGATCGCATTAGCTGGCTCGGGTTTGTTCGGCCAAAGGACCTGCCTGAAATTACCCGCCAGGCGCACCTCGGACTTAACTTGCTGAGTGCTGATAGCCCCAGCTACTACTACAGCTTAGCCAACAAGACCTACGACTATATACAGCAAGGGGTACCCGCCATACATATGGATTTTCCAGAGTACAGGCGAATCCAGGAAATCCATGGTGGTGTATTACTGCTCAATGAATTCTCTGTAGCCGAGCTGGTCAATTTGATCAGCTCTGTTGACGTAGAGACACCTGCTTATGACCAGCTTCGACAGCAGTGCCTGACGGCTGCTCGGTCCTTGAACTGGGAGGCGGAAGAAGAGAAGTTGGTCAGGTTATATGAATCTTTGTAGCACAGGATCCTTAGACTCTGGATGGTGTGTAAACTTCTATACCGCTTTTTAGACTATCTGAGAGGCAGTTGCCTACCCATTGTGTCTCTTCCCGACTCCATACCCAGCAACCCTCGATTGGGCCATGTGTTACTAGTTTGATTCCAATATCGAATACCATGAAAGACTTCATCCAAAAAGCACTCGATGCCTCCAGATCTTATGAAGACTATAGAAGTTTTCTAACCGATTTACTGGCCGAAGGCAAGACCACCGGCCCCAATCAGTCGGAGATTTATATTCAAATTGCCAATTTGAATCAACAGCGGATGAACCGACTCGATAAGCGGACCAAGCTGATTCCGGAGTTAATAGCATCTTTAGCTAAGGTGGATCAACCTTATATCTTTCTGGTGCTGACTGAAGGCTGGTGTGGCGACGCGGCTCAGATCGTGCCCATATTGGACAAGCTTGTGGAGGCCTCGCCCAATTTGGATATGAGGCTGGTGCTGCGAGATGAGCACCTGGAACTGATGGACTTGTTCCTGACAGATGGTGGACGTTCGATTCCCAAAGTGTTGGTACTTGATCCGGACTCGCTGGAGGTTGTGACGACTTGGGGCCCCAGACCAGCACCCGCTCAGAAAATGAGTATGGATTATAAGTATCATCCTGATCCCAAGCCTTCTTACGAGCTGCACCACCATGAGCTGCATGCCTGGTATGCTAAAGATAAGACGCAAACGACCCAGAGCGAACTCCTGGATTTGGTCAATCAGTTGGCTTCTGCCGAGATCGTGGCATCTTGATCTGGTAGGTATGTCAGCTCTGAGCAATGATTTAAATCCAGGTAATGATGTAGGCACCGGTTGAGATCATCGATGCTTATTGATTTGAAAAGTTCGTACTCTTCATTTATCATCTCGGGGCGACCCAGGGCTGCGAAGAAACAAAGCTCTTCAGCCCGACTATCTAAGCTGACATCGTTGTAATAATTGATGATTTCCAGTCGGTTGATCACCTTTTGCATCTCTTGCTTCGGGATTCCTTCCTGCTTGACTTGTTCTATAGTCTGGAGCAATAGGTTTCTAGCTCGTTCGTGATCAATATCTTCTGCCGGCACTCCGATAATCTGAAATAGATCGGGATCGAAAGAATTGCTCATACCTACGCTCAGGCTGTGGAAAATCTCTTGTTCGCGCATCAGTCTTCTTCGCAATAGGGACGACTTCCCCCCACCGAGTAGAAAGCTCAATACGGAAAGTGCGTGAAAATCCGGATGCAACCTCCCAACGGATCGATAGCCAAAATAGAGGGCCGGGCTAGGTACTTCGCCAAATACGGTTTTGCGTTTGTGGACTTTCTGTGGTAGCTCCTGCGGAATGGCTTCGAAGTCGACAGGTCCAGAAGGAATATCGCCAAAGTAATTGCGGACTTTGTTCAAGGCTATTTCGGGGTCAAAACCACCACACAAGCATAGTACCGCGTTGTTGGGTCGATAGTATTGGTAAAAAAACGTTTTGACCTCTTCGAGTTGTGCAGATTCGATTTGAAAGAAGTCTTCGCCTATAACGGGGTGTCGGTAAGGGTGTTGGTCAAAAGCCAGTCCGTAGAGATGATGTTCTGCATCGCCATATGGTTCTTCCAGGCAGGTTTCTTTAAACTCCTCTACGACAACACGCTGCTGGGTTTCCAGTATCTTTTGACTGAATTTTAATCCGCGCATTCTGTCGCTTTCGAGCCACAATGCCGTGTCCAGATTTTCACTTGGTACCATGTTGAAGTAGACGGTCGTATCGCGAGAGGTGAAGGCATTGCTGTCTCCACCCGCAGCCTGAAGCCGCTCGTCGAAGTTGTCGACTGATTGTCCGCCCGCAAACATGAGGTGTTCAAATAAATGGGCAAAACCAGTCCGCCCCTTTGGATCATTTCGGCTACCTACCCGATAGAGCAGGCTGCTGGCGATCAACGATCTGTTTTCTTGTGGAGCAAGTATGACCTGTAGGCCATTGGACAAATAATGATGCTCGAACTTAATCACGGTGCAAAAATACGAAGCGCTTACTGCTCTGCCAGTATGGTAAATGTCGTTCTACGATTAGCTGCCCTTCCTGCTTCCGTATCATTGCTCGCTATGGGCTGACTTTCCCCATAGCCTTTATATTGGAGTCTGTCTTCGGATACACCGGCTCCGATGAGGTAATCATAGACTGCTTTGGCACGATTTTCACTCAACTGTTGATTATTGATTTCGCTGCCGATATTGTCTGTATGTCCACCCAACTCTATGCGCAAATCTGGTCTGCCTTGGAGTAGTTCAGCCAAGCGATCCAGTTCATCGCTAGACACAGCCAGCAATTCAGCGGATGCCGTGGCAAAGAGCACATTTTCCAGTACGATTTGTTCGCCGTCGGCTACCAATTCTGTCGTGGGTTTGAGGGCGACCTCCAGTCGAAAGGGGTTGTCGGGATCAGCACCACCTTCCAGGTCAAAATGCTCGGTGTGAAAAAGGTAGCCTGGTTCATCTATGATCAAAGCATAGGTCTTTCCTGCGGGGAGGACCAGCAGGAATTCACCATTTTCATCTGTATTTTGGGTTAGAGGGGCGCGATCATCGTCGGTAGCGCGCAATCTGAGGTGGCAGGCAAGTGGTCTACCTGTTTCGCTGTCTGTCACCAAGCCAGATAAATAGGTGACTTCTTCAGGTCTGATGCTTTCTGGCATCTCGAATCTGTAAATATCTACATTGACACCTCTCTCGTTTTCCCTTGGTATTTCTCGGGCATAGTAGGCCCATCTTCCATCCAGGCTAACGAATAGGCCTTTTTCATCCCCTACATCATTGATTGGATACCCTAAATTAGTGGGTTCTCCCCATCGGTTGTTTTCGCCAAGCCGGCTTAAAAAAAGGTCGTTTCCGCCAAGGCCAGGCTGTCCATCCGAAGTGAAGTAAAGCGTTTTGCCATCGGGGTGAAAGCTCGGAAAGTGGTCATCTCCTGCAGTATTGATCAGCTCTCCCAAATTGATGGGGCGGGTCCAGCTACCGTTTGAGCGCCTGGCACTTCCCCAGATATCTCTCTGCCCTTTACCTCCTGGTCGGTTGCTGGCGAAGAATAAGAGTTTACCGTCGGCAGAAAGGGTAGGCTGGCTTTCCCAGAATCTGGTATTGACGTTTTCTCCTATGTTTCTCGGCGATGTCCACCGGCCGGATACCCGCTCGCTAAAGTACAAGTCACAGCTTCCCATTCCCCTGGGCGCATTGCACATGGTGAAAACCATAAGTTGGCCATTGGCAGACAGAGTCTGGGCTCCTTCATTCATGTCCGTATTGATGCCATCAAGTGGTACTGCCTCCTGCCAGTTTCCGTTTTCGCCGATTATACTTTCATAAAAGTCTTCGTCGCTTCCACGAATATTGCGGGTAAATATGAGCCTGCGGCCATCCGGGCTTACCCCTGCAAAATACTCTTGATGCTCTTCCGTGTTAATGGCAGGACCTAATGGTTGCGGATCAAATGGTACTGGATTGGCCATTGCCTCTGCATTTCGATCCATCTGTTCGATCAGTTCCTGAGTTGGGCGATATCGCCGCTCATCGCTTTCAGGTATACTTGTCAGATAAGTTCGGTATCTATCTGCTGCCATCCCGTATTGACCATTGCGCTTGTACAATTCGCCCAGCCACTCGTAGATGTCAGGGTTGTAGTTTGGGTAAGCCGATAAAATGGCTTCAAACTCGCGTATGGCCGCTTCGTCATTGCTGGAGTAGGCATGAACACTCGCTCTGAAAATGAGTAAGTCCACATTTTCAGGATTGCGTTCAATAAGTCTGTCATAGGCAACCAGTGCCTCTTCCCACTCTCCTAAATCGGTGGCCCTTCGGGCTTCTACCAGCAGATTGTTGTCTCTTCTTGAGAGCTCGTTTCGAGCTCCTGGTTGAGCAGACAATTTTGAAATAGATGAATCACAAGCTAGTAGAGAGCAGCACAGAAGAATCAATAAAAGCAGACGCATACAGGTATAACGCCCGCATTATTAAGTTGTTATAGCGTTATGGAAACAACTTGGGTTTCCATAATTAAGCTTGTGCTTCTGCTAACTTTGCCTGAATATCTGATTCTTTGGGAGCTCTAGGGTCATCTGGGGCTTCCAGTGCTCTCTGAAAGGCCTGGGCCGCTTCTTCTTTATTGCCCTGAGACAATAAGATTTCTCCCAACCGGAAAGCAGCTAATCGGTCATAAGACTCGAGACCCGGCAGCTGTTGTTTTCGATTTACGAAACTAGCATAGTCCTTGCGAGCTTCGTCAGTTCTTCCCGCTTTTCTTAAAGCATCTGCTCGCATTCTTTTGGCCAACCAATAGATTTTTTGGTGAGGAATGGCATATTTAGCCACCGTTCCAAAATCAGCTATTGCTTTGTCGAGATCCTCTTCTTCTTTTGAAAAATAGATTAGTCCTCGCCCATAGTAGCTCTCGGGCTTCGAAGCATAGATCTTTATGCTTTTAGTGAAGTCGTAGAGAGCGTCTTTATGATTGCCAAGCTTGTAATTGACTACTCCTCTGCGCTCGTAGGCGACAGCGTGGCGTTCAAAGTTGTCTATGGCTTTGGTCAACAGCTCTTTAGCTTCGCCGATGTGCTCTGCTTGATCAAGCATTTCTCGCCCTTTGCGAAATAGCTGGTTGGTCGTGCGATCTGCTCTTGGCTCAAACAAGCGGTGATCCATCATTTGACCTATTCCATTTAGGCGCCAAATGTTCAGATCGCCTGCTATGCTGAAAGTGGCTATCCGCTCGAGTAGGTTGACCGTATTCTTGTATTGTCGGTCTGTAGATGTTACAACCGTGCGTGGAATATCCATCGTACGTTCGTCTGGATTGAAGATACTCTCCGGTTTGAGGAGAATATCATTTTTGTAGTAGTGCTCCATACGGTGAGCATACTGCGTTTGGACATTTTCGAAATTCCGACTGGTTCCGAATTCTAGCTGACCCGCGAAGATGACTTTGGTAGGCTTATCTTCCATCTTCAAGTTGTGATTAAAAGTGTAGCTACTTGGATATCCGCCCTAGCTACAGATAGACGGGGATTGGATTACAACACGGCCCGCTAGCATGGTTTGGTGATTCGCGACAACCGTGTGAGCCGAAAGAAAAATGGGATTAGCCATCGATCTACCGACTTTACAGAATATTCTTTGGCGCGCCAAATTAGATACAATAGTTGAACGGACAAATTATAAATCCGTCTATTCGTACAAATTCTATTGGTATCTGGACAGATTGACCGTCCACACGCTCGTTTATAATCGTGAGATGTACTAAAGGATCATTTCGCTCCTAATAAAAGCGAAATACAGTAGTATGGATAGCTGTGGAATCAGAAAGTTGGACTGGAGGATTGCGCTATGTGTCTGAATGGGCTAGCACGGAGCAAAACTCGCTACACTAAAGTAGTTCTAATTAAGCGAATTTGCAAATCTTACGCACTGAAATTCAAGGATTTAGACCTCTGCACCGAGCCATACTTTGCAGCCGGATGTGCAATTGGTGCAAATATCAATTTCAGATCGGCCACTCAGTAGCTTTCGGCGGAATATGGAATATTGGTCTCCACGCCAGATGTCGCGCAGGCGTTTGAGCTTTGTATCGCCCAGGCGGTGGCTGACGTCTTTGTCAAAACAGCAGGGGGCAACTAGTCCATCCCATGTAATCACACAAGCGTGCCACAGTTTCCAACACTCGTTGGTCAGTTTGCCTTTGAGTCGATACTGGCCATTGGATCCCAGCTTGTACCTGCTGTACTTTTGATTTGTTGGCATCAGCTCATGGCCGTTGACATAATCGTATAATTGTGCAGTCTTGAATTTGACTTCATCGATACCAATTTCTGCAGCTAGTGCTTTAATATCCTCTAGTTGATGCTCGTTTGGTCGCACGACCAGCATTTGAAAAATAAGGTGTGGTCCTTTGCCCAGTCTTTTTTTCCATTTGACCAGATTTCGAGCCCCTTGCAAGACCACTTCTAGTTTTCCTCCTTTTCGGTACTGTTCATAGGTTTCCTGGTCTGTTCCATCTACTGAAATTATGAGTCGATCTAAACCACTCTCAATGGTTCGCTTAGCATTAACATCATTGAGGTAATGCCCATTGGTAGAACTGATGGTATAAATGCCTTTTGACGAGGCATAAGTGACCATGTCCAAAAAACTCGGATTGATGTAGGGTTCGCCCTGGAAGTAGAATATGAGATACATCAAGTGGTCGTGGCCATCATCTATGAGCTGCCTGAAAAAATCGGCCTTTAGGTTGCCTCTGGGTCGGGTGAATTGTCTTAGTCCACTTGGACATTCCGGGCAGCGCAGATTACAGGCTGTAGTGGGTTCGATGCTTACGGTCATTGGCAGCCCCCAGCTGATGGGCTTCTTCAAGAGTCTGGTCAGTTGGAAACTGGTTACCAGCTTAGCTGCATTCCAGGTTTTAGCCAGGGTTAGCTTAGATAAAAAATTGAAGGTGTCTCGCCTGTATAGCGGCATGCTTTTTATTTGTACCTCCCAACCCGCTCGGTACCGGCAGGCAAGTGCAGGTAAGATTCAGACCCGGAAAGGGGAGATGTTGAGGACCTAAAAATATAGATTTTATATGGTGTAATACTACAATATGTCATAGAGCGGGGTTATGGCTACCGCTATGATAAAAGTCTCCGACCAGCGTAAGTCTAAAAATGATCACTGCACAATGTGAACTTCAATCCGGTTGTTTGCAGCATGATCTTCTTCTGTGCAATTTTGATCCTCGATACAAGGCCTACGCGGGTATTGTTCACCCAATGCCTGGATGGTTAGCTGGTGAGTTGGGATGCCATTGGCTTCCAGATAATTTTCAATCAATTGGGCAAGTTCTTCACTGCGATCTTGATTGAGCATCAGCTGGCCTCTGGTGTCTACATGTATATTCAACAGAAACTGACGGTTGGGATGGTCGGCCAGAAACTGCTGCAAGAGGGCTACCCGACCGTTGGAACCTTGCTGTACGGCGGCCCAATCTATTTGATCGAGTATGATAATCGCTCCTTCCGTAAGGTGGTCGTTGCCGGCTTGATTGCTGCGGTTGAGTTCCAGATCAGCGCGGAGTCGTTCCATGCGCGTATCGGATGTGTTTAGCTGACTCTGTTTTTCCGCGTATCCACTGGCCCAAACTTGAATTTGATATGCACATGATCTAGGCAGACATACCTGGTACTGACCATTCTGATCGGAGCGGACTTCATGTAGATCGGTTTCACAGCTGGTCGACTGAATCTGGATTCGTGCATCAGAAATTCCCGTACTTGTTGATCCAGATAAGATGCGTCCCTCTAACAAAATGCAATCTGATGGTTTCAAACTGATCTCTAGTGGTCGACTTGGGCCAGATGGTGTATAATCAAACCTGAGTCTTCCTGGGGCAAAACCATCTCTGTTTACGACCAACAAGTAAGACTGATTTTCGCTGAGTAGCAGCTCTGCGGTGCCATCCCGGTCGGTAAACTGACTAACATCACTCAGCTCAAACGGAGGTATTGGCCGGGATGCGAATTTGAATACTCCAGACTCTTGTTCTTGCAATTCGTACCTATACGCTTCCATATCTTGTAAGCTATCGGATGCCACGGCAAAAAGCTGGACTTCTGCCTGGTGAAGCCTCAGGCTTTCAGACGCATCGTAGACGGTGATTAACTCTCTGGTGGTAGGCTTTCTCGCAATGCCTGTCAGGCCACTAGGGACATCTACTTTGTAAATGTCATCCTGTCCATAGCCGCCCGCTCTGTTGCTGCTGAAAAAGCCGATGCTGGCGCTTGCGTTCAGGACTAAACCGAGGTCGTCCTCTGCACTATTGAAGGGCGGCGCCAAATTGTAGACTTTTCCCCATCCTGGTCCACTAAGGTCTATGCTGAAGATGTCTAAACCTCCCTGACCAGGATGACCATTGGAAGCGAAGAAAAGGTGACCACTTTGATGTATGAAAGGGAAAGCCTCGTCTCCACTGGTATTGATTTTTGGTCCGAGGTTGACTGCCTGTGTCCAACTGCCGTTTATGTAATCGCTCACATACAGATCTAGTCCACCGTATCCTCCCGGTTTGTTTGAGGCAAAGTAGAGGCGATTACCATCAACGGATAAACTGGGGTGCATACAACTGTACTGGTCATCGTTGAAAGGTAGTTCTTCGATTCCCTGCCAATCGTATTGGCCCTGAAAGGCTCGATAGACCTTCAAACCGACCTGCCCTCGGTCGTTAGCTCGACTCAGGCCATGCCTGGTATTTGAGCGAGTGAAAAACACTTCGCGACCATCCTGACTGAAGCTCACTGGTCCTTCGTGATAGGCCGAATTGATGCCTATACTGAATGGTCTGGTCCGCCTCACTTCGGCCTCCTCGGTGAGCTCAGCTTTCATGAGCTCATAGAATATCTGGCCACTGCGCTGGTCGATTCGGCCATTTCTTCTTCGGGCAACATAAACGATATCCTGGCCGTAGAACGCAGGTGCAAATTCCATCAAGTCGGAATTCAATCGATCTAGAGGCACGATACTTGCTGCTTGCGGAGGTGGTGCCTGGCCCGAAATGGGTATACCCAGACCAACTAAAGCCCCAACAAAAATTAACAGCATGTGATTCATTTCTCGTCCCCTAAATATACGATCAAAGTGATCTTGGATCGATAATTTCTTCACCTTGAGCCCGGCCGCCTATACTGTATTGTATGATTCCTTCGAAGCTACCATTGTGATAATTTCGAAGTTCGCTCAATCCCATTTCGTACACGAGACCTAGTCTTAAGTGATCACTTAGTTGCAAACCTACTAAAGCTCCCAGGCTTTCACCAGCGCCTTGTCCATCGTCTCCGCCCAGGCGATAAGTCGCACCAAGCGAAAAATTGCGGTTGAGGTCAGCAGTTAGATTAATATCTGCGTCGAATGGTGCGCCCGAGACAACTTTAAATAATGCTTGCGGATGAAGTACAAATTCATCACCAAGTTGAATGTTCAATCCTGTCATTAAATAATAATGCCTCACTTGCCTGCTGATTACTGTTTGGTCACTGGCTAAATCGATATTGTTTTCCAGCAACCTGGGCGCGCTAATGCCGACATAGAATTTAGGGCTGTCGAAATAAATACCTCCACCGAAGTTGGGTACGAATTTGCTTGCATCGCCAGCGGGAATGGCCTGATCAATACCCCCACCCTGGATCGGACTGGCTTCACTGAAATTGATGCTGAACCTGCGGATGGATGCAGAGATTCCTATTCCTAGCCGGGCACCTCTTCCCAGAGAAAATCGATAGGCATAGGAAGCTTCGGCTGTATATTCTCGTTCCAGGCCGATGGCAACTCGATTCAAGCGCAGCCCCAACCCTACACCATTGGCGGTAAATGGAACATTATAGCTCAAGCTTTGCACACTGGGGGCTTCGTCGAAACCCAGCCATTGTTGGCGAAAAATGCCAATAAATGTAGCAGAGGGCTCCGCTCCTGCAAATGCAGGATTAAAGGCCACCTTATTGTACATAAACTGGGCATACTGGGCATCTTGCTGCGCATGTATGCCTGAATGATACCAAGAAAGTGCGGCTATGATTATAAGTAGACGTTGCATACTAGGTCTCTTTTAGCGTTGAATACGTACTGAACCGGTGGCCGCTTCCCGGCCGTCTCCGTATTCAATGACATAGAAATAAGTAGATACGGGTAGGGGAGTGCCTTGGTATGTTCCATCCCAGTCTCCCATGTAAGGATTTCCAGATCGATAAACCTCGTCTCCCCACTGATTGTAGATTGTGACCTGGCTTTCGGGGAAGATATCGGTATTGAGTAGACAAGGAACGATGAAAAAGTCGTTGACTCCATCGTCGTTTGGCGTAAAGATGTTGGGTGGTACGCAATCGGCATCCAAGCCCACTCGGAAGGTCACCAGGCCTTCTTGTAAAGTGCAGCCTTCACTCACTAATTCATAGGCTATTGTCACCTCGCCCGTGAAATTTGGAGCAGTCTGGTAGTTGAATGTGCCATCGCCATTATCCGTGAGTGTTCCAAACTCCGGTTCACCCTGGAAGCTGATCGATGTACCTTCTGGAATGAGGTCATTCTCCAGCGGGTCGAAGTTTATGCTGGCTTGAAAACCTACGTCATAGATGTCGTCTTGGGTAAGTGCTGGTTCTTTATAGGTAACAATCAGGGTATCCATAGAACCCGAACCGCATTCTCCGCCATCTACTTGCCAGACCAGCAGGTTGGCCCCCACCATCAGGTTCCTTACCATAGTTGTAGGGCTATTGGCATCATCGACCGTTACCCCATCGGTAAGTACAATCCAGCTGCCCTCAGAGCCGATAGTAGGCTCAGCAGCAGCTAAGACAGTTGCTCCATCTTCATTGCAAATGACCAGGTCGGGGCCAGCATCGGGATTGGGATCGGAAACATTGACCAATACGATGTCTTCCTTGATCCCACAAGCCGATTGAACTGTCCAGGTAAATGAATACACGTTATCAGCTTGAAGGCCGGTAATGGCTGTGTTTGGATCCATGGGGTTTACAATAACCACGCCAAGTATCTCTTGTGCCAGGTTCTGAGACCACATGCCTTCGCTACCATCTTCAACGGTTGGCACAGCATTTAATCTGATTTCCTGATTCAGGCATACCAGCAAGTCATCTCCGGCAAAGGCATCTTCCCCGTCTGTGACCCGTAGCTCCAGGGTGTCTTGACTGAAATCAATGCAGGCACCATTGCTTACCGACCAGAGAAACTGATAGGGACTTCCAAATTCCGTGAGGCTATCAACGGCTGTGGTCGGACTATTGGGATTGGCAATAAACACATCGCCTCCTCCTCCAATGAGTGACCACTGACCTTGACCAATGCTTGGTGGATTGGCCATTAACAAGAATATACCCTCGCAAACCGTAGTATCTTCCATCACCTGAGCGGCATTGGGGTCACTACCATCCAGGCTAACAGTAATAGGCAGTGATGGATCGCTCAAGCAACCATTCAAGTCAGCTACTACTGAAATCTGATATTCCCCAGGGCCGGGAAATGCATCGTAATTCGTCAATTCAAAAGTTGGTCCCTGTCCCGGAGGACTGACAGCCGTTTGGTTATCTGTCAGTATCCATTGATAGGTTGCACCCTCTGTTGTTGTATTGGGGTTAACCTCTAGTTCAAGCGTTTGATTGGTGCTCAGACAAACTGCAGATGCAGGGAGTGCAGTGGGTATAGCCGGACTTGGCATGACCTCAACCAGGGTAGAAAGTGTATCGCTCACACATCCACCTTGAGTAGCCACCACCTGATATAACCCATCGTGCAATTCAGGATCTGCATCGGTTATCAATGGGTTGGAGAGACTGGAAGTGAAGTCGTTCGGACCAGTCCAACTATAAGAGGTGTTAGGCAGGTCAGTTACCTGAAATTGTATATCTCTACCCTGGCAAACAGGACTTTCTGCCGTTGCGGTCATCTCTGCCGGAAATTCGCTGGCAGAGATGATTCTTACATCACTGAAAGGAGAAGAGCATCCATTAATTACTACTCTTACTCTGTAGGCTCCTGTAAATGCGGGGGGTGTAGCCAACAGCTGCAAAAGATTGGTCGTGGTGGATATGATACTACCATCAGGTAATTGCCAGAGGTAAGTAGCCATGTCTCCAAAATCTGTAGTGGTCAAGGTGAAATCTTCACCGACACAGAAATCAAATTGTCCACTTATGGTCGTAGGTATAGCCGGAGCTGCAGGCTCAAAGCTCAGATCGAGTAAGAAACTCTCCTGGGTAGATCGACACCCATCTGGGCCGGTAGCTATAACACTGTAATTTCCGCTGGTCCCTGGTCCGACATCGGGAAGGAACAGGGTATCACCTTCACTCATCCCTTGAGGTCCATTCCATTCAAAGCTGTAATCTCCAGTACTGTCGAATGGTTCGACATTGGCAATTACGGCAATGGTTTCCCCTCCGGCAAAGCAGTCTCCGCTCAGGTTTTCAATTCCAGTAACGACTAAACCGGTGTCGACTTCAATTAAGATACTGTCCGTAGCCTGGCACCCATTCGGCGAGCTAACCTCCAGAACATACCAGCCACTATCTCCCAAATCGATATCTGGTAGTGTAGGCGCAAAGTTGTCGCTGGAAAAGTTGTTGGGGCCCTGCCAGCTAAAGCTGCTGTTGGCAATACTACTGCTGCCTTGTAAAACAAGATCATTGCCTGCACAAACCGGATCGGGAAAGCTCAGTACGCTGATAAAGGGCAGTGAACTGACATCTACATCAACGGGATCGCTCGGCAGGGAAGGGCATCCTCCAAAGTCTATGACAACTTCCCAGTCACCTTCGGCAGTAAGGTCTACAGAATCGACGGTCAGAACTGATGTGTCAGTAGCAATGATTTGACCGTTGGGGACAAAGAAGGTATAGTTGAAAGCATTGTTGGGCTCTACCGTCAGGTCGAAGGACCCATCCAAACATATGGGTGCACTTACACTTAAATTAGGCTGTGCAGGTGCGGGTAAAATAGTTAGAAAGAGCGAGTCAACTTCAGAGAAGCATCCTCCACCTCTGACTGCTTGCACAAAATACCAGCCTTCGTCAGCCGGATCCAGGCTCTCTATGTCTATGATACGTCCCTCGGCCGTAAAGCCATCTGGGCCAGTCCAGTTGAATATCGCATTTGGGCTAATCTCCGCTTCCAAAGAAGCGGTGCTGTTTTCACAGGCGAAGACAGAGGTGTCAACAACCATGGCCTCGGGGCGCTGAGTGGTTGTCACCAAAATAGAACTGGATGGCGCCGAAATACAACCGTCGATCTCTACCTCCAAATAGAAGCGGCGACCTTGGTCTCCATGTGGAGCTGGAATTTCGAAAAAGGGATCGATACTGGAACCCAGGAAAGTTCCACTGCCAGCCTGACCTTCGAACCAGCGGTAGTTCACATTTCCAGTCATAATTGGCTGATCTATTGCTATGGGTATAGGATCGCCGATACACACCTGCTCAGGGGCAACAATGACTGGGGTAACCGGCAAATCAGCAATGGTCACCTGAACAATACCCTCTGCTTCACAACCGCTCAAACCTCTAATAACAACTCGATAGTTGCCCTCGAAGCTGGCATCCACCCCGGCCAATACAGGATTTTCCTCATTAGAGAAAAAGTTGCCCAGTGGATCGAACCAGCTGTATGTGTAAATGACCTGCCCGGGCTCTGCCTCTGTAGGCGGATTGGCAAAGAGGAATAGAGAATCTCCTCCACATAGGCCACTGTTGGCTTCGGGTTCCGGATTTAATGGGGCTATACTCAGGAAAGTGGAACAGCTATCTACATTTCCCGATCCATCAAAGACCAACAAGCTGACATCTACAGACTGGCCGTATTGGTCGCAGCTGAAGGTACCAGGATTTAGCGCCATCGAATCTATATCGCAGTTGTCAAAACTTCCGTCGTTAATCAATGCCGGATCAGGAGATACCGGCATCAGACCTGAAGGATCAACAAATAGCGTATTGGGTCGACAGCCGGCAATCGGTCTGATCGTATCTCTGACTTCTACCTGAAACGTGCAACTGTCGACATTACCACTGGGATCGCTGATCACGTAAGTGAAATTCGTGATACCGAGATCAAAAGTTTGGACCACAGGCAGGTCGGCACCATCTACTTGTTCGATGGGCGTCTCCCCATAGGTATAATAGCTGGGTTCCAGACTGGGGTAGTTGAGTTCGGCATAAACGTAGCTGACGGCATCAAAGTCGCCATTGCCAGTTACGGGTTGTCCATTCAGGCAAGGCTCAACTCCATCTCCGTTGGTTCCCGGAGGAACAGTAACCGGCCGTGGTTGGAGGGTTAATGTCAGGCTTCCCATCTGGGCGGCAATGTCGTTAAACGCTTCAGCAGACATACGGATTTCCAGTCTGCCTTCTTGATTGCAATTGGCTTGGCCAGGTTCGCTGGATATCAAAATGTTTCCATCTGCATCCAGGACATCCAGGAAATCTTCCGGACCGCTGAAGTCGCCTCTGAAAAAGACGGTTATGGTTACAGAATCAAAGGCAATTGGTGCCAGGTTAGTAAAGGTGATGGTCTTTGGCTGGGCTTGAAAGCTATTGAGGTTAGCGTCAAAATTGAACAGCAAAAACCTATCGGCCGGGCCAGGTTCAGTTTGTCGGTTCTGGGTTAGGATGTCGCAGTTGTCACTAGCCGAAACGGGTGGTGGCACTGTAATTGTAGATCGACAACTGTCGGCAGCTAAAAAGGTGACGACATCTTCGGGGCATTCGATCATTGGCGGCTCGCGATCTTCAACAGCTATGGTGAAGAGGCACTCGTCGAAGTTGCCACCACAGTCCGTTACGCGGTATCTGATCTGATGTACACCCTGGTCTAGGGTGGTGAAAAAACTATCTACCGGGTCGACGAGTATAGACGCATCATCGTCTATGAAAATCTCATATCTGAGCGGAGCTAGTCGCCTGATGGGCATAGACAATTCGGCTACGGCAAAGCTGCCATCGGGACAAATGTCGTTAATGGCAAAGTTGCCTGCCTGGTCTGCCGGCATATTGGGAATGAGCTTGATGTCTATGTACCCATCACTGGCCCAATTATTGAAGGTCAGTCTTGGTATTTCGATGATGGTATCGCTATCCGAGCATTGCACTTCGCCGAAAGCGGTAGTGCCAATTTGGGTACCGTCTTCTCCAAGGATGGTAAAAAACTCTCCACTGGCCTCAGTATCTGCATTGAGCAAACTGATGGTTAGCTGACCCGGCATAAAGGCATTTACGGGCAGCTCTTCATCTATTTCCAATCGGAAACAGATGGTGTCGACCACCGTATTACCCGCCTCATTGGTGCCGGATGCAGGACTGGTGATCATGACCGTATCCACTAAATTGAGTGGAAGCGGTAGCCCGGTTACACAGCTTTCCTGGATGACCGGTGGTGCAAGCCCTACCTCCACATCACAACGACCGGGTTCGGTTTCCAAAATTTGATTTTCCGGGCAGCCGAAGATATTGGGTGGTTGCGTGTCGATCTGCCTGAAAAATACGGTTTCAATCAGCTCGTTACCACACTCGTCTGTGGCTATCACATCAACAGCTAACTCGCGAACCATCTGACCACTGAAATTACACTCGAAATCTGGTAACAGTGGGTACTCCTCAGTACCCGAAACATATATTTCGTAAGTGATATTATCGTTGGCGCTGCAACCATCGTTGGCCGTGGCGCCGGCCAAATCAAGGATCCATAAATTGAATACCTCTTCTTGAAAATCGGTATTATTACAGGTGGTGATCAGGTTGCTGGGAGGAACGATCCAGTTTGGTGGAGTCGTATCGATAACCGTGATGATCTGCTCACCACCGTCTTCGTTTCCGCAATCGTCGAACACACGCCATTGCCTCCGGATCCGGAAATCACCAGGACAACTAGCCGGTAAGATGATGTCTTCAAATTCAAAATTGGGGGTAGCATCACAGATGTCGGCAACATTTGTCGGCATACCTGTGACATCTAAGTTGAAGGCATCGATACAGTCGACAGAAATATCTGCCGGCAATTCAAAAGTTGGGGCATCTTGGTCAACGATGAAGATATTTTGCTCGAAAATGGCAGCGTTACCACAGACGTCAGTTACTGTCCAGTTTCTCCTGATGCGAAATATTTGGCTACACTGAGGGTTACTGATGATTTCGTCTGTAAAGCTTGCGGTAATTTGATCGGTAGGACTACAGTTGTCCATAACATTGCGGACGCTGTCGGTCAGGTTGAGGTCGTTGGGGTTTTGGGTACAGTCAAGCGTAGCCTGAGGAGCTAAGTCAAAAGTGGGGGGCTCTGTATCAAAAAATCTGATAATTTGCTCTTGGAATGCGGTGTTTCCACATTCGTCAGAAGCGGTCCAGATACGGGTTATTGAATATTCGTATTGATTACAGCTTCCATCCATAACCTGGGTGCTGATTTCCTGAAAACTGACAAGTACCTCTCCACGGCAGTCAGTGGCTGTGACCATAACGGTATCAGGAATCGGGTCTGAACACTCCAGATTGATATCGGGTGGGTCTTGATCAAAAACGGGTGGCTCGGTATCTGTAGTCTGAAAAACAAAGTCTACGGTGGCAGTGGCACCACAGGAATCAGTAGCTGTGAAGGTCACGATGGTCTCACTACCACAAGTGAACCCTTCTTCAGGACCTACGATGGTTTCTACCAGACTGGCTATTCCCACACAACCAGGTTCCAGGGCGTTTGATGCAAGAAAGAAATTGTTGTTGCGCCAGGCTTGAAAGCTATTTGGGTCATTGATGTCATTGGCTATCCGACACTCTACAATAGTAGGCGGAGGATTAAGACTTCCAAAACTAGGTCCACCAGTGGCTGGCCCGAAGCTGATGGTTTGGGTAACGCGGGTTGTTCCTGCATTGTCCGATACCTCCCAAATTCTAATGACATCTCCTCCGGTACAGATAGACCCATCGCCATCTGCAAGGGAGTCTACCGGAGATACATCGACGATGTTCACACCGTCTAGTAGTGCCTGAAGAGTAATAGCTGGGGGAATATCGGCATAACAGGATACCGTAGTATCGTTGGGTACCGGATCTTGAAAAACGGGTACCAACTCTTGGTGTAAAGCAGAAAGCACAGGGATGAATGCCAGACTGGCAAGTAGCGTCAACAATCGCTTTCTACCGGCATAGCGCGGGTAGTTCATTTCGTAGTTGTTAAAGGTAGATAGAGCTTTCGCAAGCCGAGCTGGGCTCCAAGGCTCGCATAGTCAATAAGATTGGCTCAAGCTTGAGAAAAGGGATGTGAGTGGTAGCGTTGTCGCTTAGGCCCGTGTCGGGCGGGTTGTCGATTAGTCATGGGATTTTTTCTAAAACGGTTTTGGAATTACGATGAGGCGAAGATCAAAAACAAACGCTCTGAAACAATCTTCGCATCTACGTACAAAGATAGACAATCTCAGGAAAGACAGAGCAGTAGCCATGCAGTGGAAATAAATAGAAAAAAAGAAACTGGGTAGAGGGCTATCTATGAATAGCGGGTAGTGGGTAAATAATCCGACCTGCGGAAGTCTAAAAAAGAAAATCTGTTCGTACAAAAATGATCAAGTGTAGAGATTTTAATTGCTGATTTGCACCTCTTTTATAGCCTTAACCAGTTCGGCCCTGGCTAGGTCAATGGTGAGCAATTCTCCATCGACTTGCTGCAATCTGGCATAGCTGCTCCCCGCAGCAAAAATGGTCTTGCTGGTATCTAGTGGAAGGGGTTCTTCAAATAGTGGGTTCACATCTAACCCACCTTGTTCATAGTCATAGACTGGAATAATCGCCTGATAGCGATTGGTCTGGCCGATTTCTATTAAAAACAAGCTGAGGTAGCGTTCTTCCTTCTCTATTTCAGCTACGGGGAGTACGGCGATACTATCCATTCGGAAAACAAATGCGCCCCAATCTGCTGTACAGCCAACTAAGTAGTCTTCCCAAACTTCAAGATGCTCAATTTGGCCCGATGATTCGTCTGGTAGCCGTTCATTGAGGTAGGTTGGAAATATAGGCGGGCTCAATTTTTGATCGGCCAAATGGTAAATGAAAAAGTTTTTCGGTCCGCGTATTCCCACATTTCCCAAGGCTGAATTGTACAGCAAGTCCGCCAGGAAGTATGGATAGTCCGGGGTCTCAGGAGTGGGTAATTCGGCGCGATTCTGGAGGGTGCAATCGGGCTTGTCGTATACATCTAATACCCAGGCATCTGATAGCTGGTGAAGAGCTACCACGAGTTGCCGATCCTGATCGGTGTAGCTATTCCCGCTTAGTATGTCTAGAGGAGGCGGGCATGGTGTGGCTGGCACAGTACTGACCTGCGAATTGTATGTTTCCGGTTCGCTGCGCCCACAGGAAACCAGTAAAACCAAGGCGAGTAGTCTAAACATACTCGCAATATAGACATCAGTGAGAATGTTGAGAAACCCCGTTATCATTCTTACCTTGCCTTTATGAGAATCGCCTTCGATGCCAAGCGGATCTTTCACAACTTCACCGGCCTGGGTAATTACAGTCGGACACTGGTTAGAGAATTGGCTATTCAAATGCCAGAACTTACAGCCTGCTTATTTAGCCCCAGTGCAAGCCGTCATGAGGAGGTTCTCGAGTTCTTTAACGATCCATCTTACGAGATCATTACCCCAAGTAGTTGGCGAAAGCCGTTATGGCGGAGCAGAGGAATGGTAGCTGATATTCGGAGGCTCAAACCGGTTTTATATCACGGACTGAGTAATGAGTTGCCCTTCGGGATTTCCAGATCAGGGTTGCCGGCAGTGGTTACCATTCACGATCTGATATTTAAAAAATTTCCTGAGCAATACGGCAAATGGGACCGGTCGGTTTATGATCGGAAGTTTAAGTATGCCTGCGAGTCCGCCACTCGAATTGTGGCTATTTCCGAAGCCACCAAGTCAGAGATTGTACACTATTACGGCATCGAGCCAGAAAAAATTGAGGTCATTTACCAGGCTTGTGATGATCGTTTCCTCGTATCGGTTGATGAGCTTAGACTTGCGCAGGTCGGCCGCCAATTAAATTTGCCGGAGCAGTACAGCCTCTACCTGGGTTCTTTGATAGCACGTAAAAACCTGTTGGGCATTATTGAAGCGATGGCCAGCTTGCCTGCCGAGCTGCGGCACCCACTAGTGGTGGTTGGGCGCGGAGAGGCGTACAAAAAGCGTTGTATAGATCAGGCCAAGCGGTTGGGCGTTGATGGCCTACTCTTGTTTCGATCTGTCAATAATGAGCATTTGCCAGCCTTGTACCAGGGCGCCCGATGTTTTCTATATCCTTCGTTGGCCGAAGGTTTCGGTATTCCCGTTATTGAGTCCTTGAACAGCGGTACTCCAGTTCTCACCAGCAATATCTCTAGCCTGCCAGAAGCAGCAGGACCTGATAGTATGTTGGTCGACCCTTCTGACCCTGGTGAAATAGCCGATGGATGGGCTAAATTGCTCGAAGATGATGTTCTATGTGCCGATATGGCTAAGGCCGGCATACAATATGCCGCTCGCTTTCGGTCTGATGTAGTGGTGCCGGAGATGATTGAGTTATACTCTAATTGGACTGTTTCGTAGCGTTAATTGCCTGTTAAAACCAACCTCCAGGGGGACCATTGGCTCATTTTACTCGTCTATGGTTTTAGAAACATGGCTAGTCAGTTAGCCAGAGCCAACACATTCACCCTATGAATCGATGGACGCAAATCGTCGTTTTTTTTCTGCTTGGTCAGTCTCTAACGGCTCAGATTATTCTGGGTACGGTGACCAATGAGTTTGAGGAGCCTTTGCCTTTTGCCAATGTTTTTGTGCAGCAGTTGGGCACCGGGACTACGACCGATGACCTGGGGCGTTATGAATTGAGATTTCGGCAGGAAGGAGAATATCACCTGGCATTCACCAGTCTTGGATATGAAAGTATGCTCAAGCGAATTATGCTGGAAGGAGATACCGTATGGGTGAACGTACGTCTACAAACAAGTGGACTAGAACTTCAGGAAATTACGGTGTCGGCCAGCGAGCGCGATCCGGCCTTCGCCATCATTAGAAAGGTCATCGAGCAAAAAGACAAACACCTGGACGCAACGGGTAGCTATCGGGTGCAGGTTTACATGAAAGCCGTTGAAGAGTCCTCTACCTTAAATGATGAGCCAGAGCGGGAACCCGCCATCACAGTGGAAACGGGTGGGGAAGGCTTCCCCTTCGAGGATGAAGCCATGGAGTTTGATGAGCTGGATCAAACAGATCAGGAATTGCTGGATGGACTAAATATGGTGGAGCTGGCGCTCACACTCAATCATGCCTACCCGCGGAAGTACAAAGAAGAAAGAACGGCCTATCAGGAATACGGTAATACAGATGGCTTGTTCGTCCCCGTTTTTGCAGAGACGGACTTCAACTTCTACCGAAACATGGTGCACTTGCCAGGTATTTCCGATGCTCCGGTTATTTCGCCCCTGAGCAACAATGCCATCTTGTCCTACAAATATGAGTTGGTGGAAACGGTTATGGAGGGCGATCAAATGGTCTACCAAATCCGGATCATCCCCCGCAAGGCAGGTAACTCCACGGTGACAGGAACACTATGGATCAATGAAGGCCACTGGACCGTCAATCGCTTGTCACTCGATCTACCAAGTGGCACACTTCGCTTTTCAGACGCATTTACCATCGAACAGAGTTATTCTGTGCAAGAAGACAGCAGTTGGGTGATTGACCGTCAAGCCTTCTTGTATGAAACGAAGGTGAATCGTCGGAAATCATTCATAGGCAGTACAGTGCTAAGCTATACGGATTACGAGCTGGATTATGAGTTTCCCGAACGCTTCTTCGGCAACGAAGTGGCCGTAACCACCCGTGAAGCTTATGATCGAAGTGGACAATACTGGGCTGACGCCAGGACGGAAAGTCTGGCCAGTGATGAGTCGAGAATGGTTTTCCTGCGGGATAGTATACAAGCCTACCGAGAGAGTCCTGCGTATCGGGATAGTGTGGAGGAACGCTACAATAAGATCAGTTTGCTGGAACTCGCCTGGGATGGTGTAGGACTGCGCAACTGGCGGGAAAAGACGCACATCTTCATAGGTCCATTGGCCTCAATGGTCGATTTTAGTCCGGTTGGAGGCTGGCGGGTAGGGCCATATGTATCTCGCTTCAAGCGGTATGCTAACGGCCGGATATGGAGTAACTCAGGGACTGTAGATGTTGGTTTGCGCAATGGAGATATTCAGGGCAACTTCAGTTCTTGGTTCCGGTATGATCCTTTCAGGATGGGCGATGTGGCCATTAGCGGGGGGCGTTCCTTTGAAGCTTTCAATGAGTTTGATGCCTACCTGAATTTACTTCAGCCTTCAAACTACTATTTGCGAGATGCCCTTCGAATCGGGCAGCAAATTGAAATAGTAAATGGGTTGAGGTTCAACACCACTTTCGACTATAGTGACCGAAGGCCAATCACGGGTTTTGATACTGGATCGTTTATTGACGGTTGGGTGGGTGATGAAGATGCTCCTGTGGATTTTGCCAGATACCAGGCATTCATCTCCACTACAGAACTCAGCTTCACCCCAGGTCAGCGCTATATGCGCGAGCCCGATCGCAAGGTGATTTTGGGTAGCAACTGGCCCACCTTCAGCCTGATGCATCAACGCGGTTGGGATGGTGCTTTTGGAAGTGATATTCGGTTCGATTACCTGGAGGCCGCCGTAGAACAAAAGCTGACTGTTGGAGCGATTGGGCAATCGCATTACCGAGCGCAAGTAGGCCAGTTTGTCAATACTGATGACTTGAGATTTGTCGACTGGAAGCGCTTTCGTCAGAGTGACCCGGTTTTGTATTCCAACCCACTCAATACATTTCAGTCTTTGGATACCAGCCTGAATACCACCAATCTCCACTTTGAGATGCACTACATCCACCACTTCAATGGAGCCATCATCAATAATATTCCGCTGCTCAAAAAGAGTGGTATCACCACGGTTTTTGGAGGAGGAATGCTATGGTTGCGCGATGGTGATTATCGCCATCAGGAAGTTTTTGCCGGAATAGAGCGCGTCTTTAAAATTGGTGCTCGTCGTCGTTTGCGGGTAGGTCTGTTTGGGGTGCTCTCCGACGCTAATGATCGTTCGCCCAATACAGCATTCAAGGTCAGCTTTGATCTGATTGATATCTGGAAACGGGATTGGAGTTTTTAATGCCTGAAATTAAGGATTAGAACTTAGCATCTGATCGGCCCCAAAAACGCGCATCATTTTGTGATAGATATCGCTGTTTTGATAGATACCGGTAAACAACTCTGCACCCGGTCCGTAAGCTAAAACCGGGACCAAAGCAGCAGAGTGGCCACCCGTACTAAAAGTAGGAGAGATGCCTCTGTAATCTCCGCGGCCGAAGACTTCTGGTGCAGAAAGGGAAAGCCCTCCGGTTTCATGATCTGCAGTTACGATAACGAGGGTATTCCCATCTCGCTCTGCAAAATCCAATGCGACTCCGACACTTTGGTCGAAGTCAAGAACTTCTTGTATAACATAGTCGGCATCATTATCGTGACCACCCCAGTCAATTTGTGAACCTTCCACCATGAGAAAGAATCCGTCAGGGTCTTTAGACAAATAATCCAGGGCCAGATTAGTAGCCTGACTGAGGAACTCACCGCGGCCTTCACTCATTTTTGGCAGCGCATCTGTGGCAATCAGGTAAGCGTGCTTCTTATTTTGGTGAGCCATGTCAGGTAGGGTAGTGGTGTCTACTGCATAGCCGATTTGCTCAAGCTCGCCTAGAATGTCTCGTCCGTCACTGCGGTTGGTGCCAAAGTATTTGCTACCACCTCCTGCCGCAAAATCTACCGTTGCATCGAGAAAGTCTAAAGCGATGGCCTCGTGTTCGTTGCGGCTAAAGACATGTGCATAAAAGGAGGCAGGCGTGGCGTGGGTAATGGTACTGGTCGCCACAACCCCTGTGCGTTTGCCCGCAAGAGCTGCCCACTCCAGAATGGTCTGCTGTGGGATGGTATCTTGATCTACACCAATCGCCCCATTATATGACTTAATGCCGGCTGAGAAGGCAGTAGCTCCGGCTGCTGAATCTGTAATTTTGGCACCAACAGGTTGATTTTGATGAAGTCCTATGTGGCGAAACCGGGAAAAGTTGGGCGTACCCGCTCCGTAATAGTAAGCAGTAGATAGCTGCGTAAGCCCCATACCATCTCCGATGAGTAAAATGATATTTGTAGCCCGATCTGGCGAGGCAGTGGCCGTATCTGCCATGGGCCTCTGACAGCTCATACAGCATGCCAAAAGACCGATAAACACTTTCAAGAGGTCATTCATAGGAATAGAAAAAATGAGAATGCGAAAATGGGAAATAGTTGGGCGTTTTTCTTTTACCCTGTGTTAATTTTTGGGCTTATTTACTTATTTGTTAGAATCCTCTAAATTTGCATTATGGATGCATCCCTCTGGGAAATATTAGGAGAAGTATGGGCCATACGTGCCATCGTGGCTTCCAGCATGGTCGGATTGATGTGCGGTGTGTTGGGATGCTTTATTGTATTGCGCAACATGTCTTTGGTGGGTGACGCCTTAGCGCACGCAATTTTACCGGGTGTTGTTGTTGCGTTTTTGATATTTGGCTACAATCCAATGGGTTTCTTCAGTGGAGCCGTGGTAGCTGGTCTGCTTACAGCGGTTGGTATCACCTGGCTACAGAATAAAGTGAAAACCAAAAACGATGCGGCAGTTGGTATCGTATTCACCTCCATGTTCTCTTTGGGTGTCATTTTAATAAGTCGCATCAGCCGTAGCGATGGGGTTCACCTGGATCTCAAAGACTTCCTGTTTGGCTATGCCTTGGGCGTCTCCGACACCGACTTGTTATTGACGGGCTTGGTGACCGTCTATGTTTTGGTCAGTGTAGCGGTGTTCTACCGCTATTTATTTGCGTCTACCTTCCAATCGGTTGTAGCGCGTACGATGGGCATCAAAGTTCAGATGCTTCATTATTTTCTGATGCTGCTGCTCAGTTTTGCCGTAGTAGCGAGCCTACAGACAGTTGGTGTCATCCTGGTGGTGGCTATGCTTATTACTCCCGCGGCGACAGCTCTTTTGCTCAGTAATCGACTACCCAGGGTGTTGGCTTTGGCAGGTTTTATCGGCCTACTATCGGCCATTTTAGGCATGATCGTTGCTGTTCTACTCAATACGCCTCCGGGTCCAGCTATGGCGCTGGTAGCGACGTCTATTTACGGTCTGGCGGTTGTATTTGCTCCTAAGAAGGGAATGCTGGCCAAATGGAATTATCGGCGGTTACTCCGACTTCGAACAGCAGGTGAGGATGTGATCAAACTCACTTACCGTTTGCCACAAAAGGGCCAAAAACCCACCCAGGCATTTTTGACAGAGCATTTAGAGCTTAGCCAGTCTCGGTTTCACAGAATTTTAGCCAATCTCAGACAGAGAAACCTGCTGTCGAAGACCGAAAGAGGAGAACCACTTTTGCTCACTGAAAAAGGTGAAAAGCGTGCGCGTCAGTTGGTCAGAGCCCATCGGCTTTGGGAGACATACCTCAGTCGGGAAGTAGGTTTGGCTGAGGACCAGATCCATGCAGATGCCGAGCGCCTCGAACACCTGCTCAGTGATGATTTGTTGAATACCGTTGATGCTCAGCTCGATTTTCCCGAGCGCGATCCTCATGGTTCTCCCATCCCCGCCCGAGATGGTTTGCCCGGTCGCGTGTTGAGTCAGGTAGAGATCGGAGATCGATTGCGCATATCCACAAGTCAGCCAAGTTCTGAAGCACTGGCCTATTTATGGCAAAGTGAACTGCCAGCCAAAGCAGAGATCGAACTCCTTGAGATAGATGAGGCTAACTGGGTATTAACCCACGACGGGCGCAAGCTGGCTATTCCTGCCAGGCTGGCTCCGTACCTCCGCGTAGAAACCGCTTCATAAGCCACAACGCCCGTGCTGGTCATACGGCCACCCCCACCAACATTGGTAGGCGGAAAGGCAGTTGGCGACGGCTATATTTGAGATGTAGTTTTCTCATATTAAGACCGTCGCCTGGGAGTACCAACTCTGACCGGGCGACTTTTTTTTGTCATCTCCCGTCCAGTGATACATCCACTGCCTGCAAAATGCCGTTGTAAGGTATATTTTTGTAGGCCATGTATACAAGTAGACTACTCCTTCTTTTTATTCTCAGTTTGGTCACCCTTCTTTCTGGTCAGGCACAGATCAGCGGACCCAATGGAACGCTATTTGGCAATGAGTGGATCGATTTCAGCAGGCAGACCCTGAAACTTGAAGTCGGCCAGGATGGAATTCACAAAATCGATGCAGCTCAAATGCAGGCAGCCGGATTTGATTTCCAGCTCGGGCAAGATTATGAGTTGATCAACCTGGGTGAAGCCGTACCCATTTGGGTGACCAGCGATGGAATTTATTTTAACGCTATCCGCAATCGATCTACTCTGGATGATTACCTCTTCGGAAATGTAGAACACAGACTCAATCCCGAGTTTAGCTTATACACAGATACAGCCGCTTATTATCTGAGAGAAGCTGAAGGAGCACCTCTTTATTTTCAACTCATAGATAATGACCTGAGTAATCTACCTAATGCGGAAACCTCCATCGAGCGTCAGATCACCGAGGTATTCAGCGAAGGACAAGGCATCAAAGAATTCCGACGCCAAAGCGGTTTCTCTGTTTATTACAGCCGCTACCAGCAAGCCGAAGGATTTGGTCATCGGGCAGAGTCAGATATGATCCGGTTTGATGGAGCGACACTATCGGACTTTGAAATTGGACTTCCGCAGGTGGTTACCAGTTCCACAGCACGCCTGGAAACTCGTTTTGCCCTCGGGTTTGATCAGCACAATCAGCAAATTAGCGTAGATGGCCAATTAGTAGACAGCGTCATCGGTTCGGGCTGGTCGGTTCAGCAGCGAGCCTATGAATTTGACGCACAAGGTCAGACCGTTTCCTTAGCACTAAACGGGACCGGAACTACCCGAGATAAGGCCAGTGTGGCTTACATATCCGTCGACTACACGGCACAGCCTGACGCTGGAAATAGCAACCGCCTGAGCTTTAGTATGCTTGCAAGCAGCGGAGATAGATATCTGGATCTGGATAATTTCGATGGCGATATACCCATCGTTTTTGATCTGGACAATCAGTTGGTCCTGATGGCAGAAGCTTCCAATGGACGTGTGCAATGCAAATTGCCCGAGCGATCAGGCGATCGACAAATAAAGATGATAGATGAGGCAGCGGTTCTAAGCCCGTCAAACCTGGAGGTCCTGGATTGGAGTCAAGCGTCATCTAGTCAAGATTACGATTATTTACTGCTCACCAGCAGGCGTCTGGCCTCACCAGTCGATCTGGCGTCATTTGTGGCCTACAGACAAAGTCTGGCAGGTGGTGGCCACACCGTTCACGTTGTGTATGTAGAAGACTTGTACGAGCAGTATGCCTATGGCATCGATGGGCATCCTATTGCCATCAGGAATTTTGTGGCAGCCGAGCGAGCTGTACATCCATCTCTCAACTTTATGTTCATTGTGGGCAAAGGCCACGAATACCGTTTCCTGCGCGCCGAATCTTCAGCGGCCAACTTCAGGCCCACTCACTATGTGCCGGCCTTCGGATTTCCAGCCAGCGATATGCTACTGACCAGCGAAATCGGCAGCATCAGACCCGCGCTGGCCACGGGTAGACTGGCCATCACAGACATCAACGACCTGAATGTCTATTTGGCCAAGTTGCAAGCCAATGAAGCGGCCAGAGACAATCCGCAGACCGTAGCTGATCGGTCTTTTTTGAAACGTTTTCTGCACCTCGGTGGAGGTACGGACGCCGGAGAGCGCCAGGCCATCCGTAGTCAGCTCAGCCAAATGGAAGGTGTGATCGACACCACTGTTTTTGCACCACGAGTAACCACCTTCTACAAGGTGACCAGCGATCCGACGGAGACTGTGAGCCGCTCCGAAATATTCGACAACATCAATGAAGGCCTGGCGGTCCTATCGTTTTTTGGTCACTCCAGTGGACAAGTCTTTGATTTTGATATCGACCGGCCAGAAAATTATGCCAACGGGGGCAAGCTGCCAGTACTCTTGTCATTTGGTTGCTACAGTGGCGAAATGTATGGCCGAGAGCAAAGCATAGGAGAAAGATTCATCTTGCGGCCAGAAACCGGAGCCATTGCATTTGGTGCCACCCAGGGTATCGGTTTCATCGGCTCTTTAGGTTTTTTCGGAAAGGAGCTATACCGCCAAATGGGGACAGAAAGCTACGGTTTGGGCTTGGGAGAAATCTTCCGTTCTGCGGTTGGGCAGTTCGACAATTCGACCAGCTACACCTTGATCACCATGCTTGAACAGTATGCCTTGCAGGGAGATCCGGCTTATCGCATTCATCCACAACCTGGCCCCGACGTGCTAGTCAATCCGGAATCAGTCAGCTTTGAGCCCCGGGTCATCAGTCTGCAGTCCGATAGTTTCGCGGTCAATCTGGATTTATACAACCTGGGCAGGAGGCTCCCATCCGATAGTCTGAGCCTGAGCTTTGGACAGCAGCTTCCCGATGGTACCGTAAGAGATTTGGGTATGCGCCGGGTTGCAGCGCCTGCCTATAGCAATCCGCTGAGCTTTAGTTTTCCCAATGGCGACAACAGTAGTGTGGGTGTAAACAGGCTGCTGATTCAAGTAGATGCCCTAGGCGAGATTGCAGAAAGCCCAAACCCCGCGGCTACACTCAATAATACAACGCGAGATGGAAGTGGAACCGAAGGTATTCCATTCTTCGTTATTGCTACTTCGGCTCAACCCATTCAGCCACCGAGGTATGCCGCTACCAGCGGAAGTCCGCTCACCCTAAAAGCCGTTACGAGCGATCCGCTGTCTGAAGAAAGAGACTGGATTTTACAGTTGGCTACTACGGCCAATTTTGGAGAAGTACTGTACGAAGATCGCCTCAGCTCTGGTGGAGGAATACTGAGCTGGGCGCCTGATTTCAGCTGGCAAGACAGTACGACTTACTATTGGCGGGTTTCGCCTGATAGTGTGGATCTGGAAACGCAAAGGCCAGCTTGGCTAAGCAGTAGTTTTACCTATATAAACGGGCTTGAGGACGGTTGGGGCCTGGCTCATTACGACCAGTTCCTCGAAGGGCAGTTCGACTTGCTCACGAATACTGGAGAGGATGGCTTCGAATTCAGAGCCGACTCCATAGAGGTTGGAGTCTTTGGAGAGGTCAACTATATAGAATCCACAAGGCCGGGTTTGTCTATAAATGACGCTATAGGCGATAATGAGTTTAACCTGACCAGCTTTGTGCGTGAGGGTATGGGCGTATTCGTTATGGAGCCATTTACCGGTCAGCTGTGGTCAAACCCACCAGACGATAGATTTGAGGCCGGAGACTACGGGGTTCCTACCGGGTCAAAGACTATGTTTTGTTTTTGGCTGAGAACACCGGAAGAGCGAGAAAACATGCTCACTTTCCTGGATGAAGTAGTACCGGACAATTACGTGGTATACATGACTACGCTCAGGCGAGATGGAGACGATATACACTATAGCAGCCAGTGGGCTATGGATTCGACCATCTACGGCCGCAACATATACAGCTATCTGGAAAGTCAGGGCGCACTTGAGGTGCGGGAGCTCGATGGCAATGACAAATTTCCTTATGTACTCGCTTATCGAAAGAATACTGGCGTATTGGGTGAGGCCGTTGGAGACGATGAGGAAGACCAGATCCAGATTCGAATTCAATATCCACAACGATTTGTGGAAGGCAGTATGCTCAGCCCGGTATTTGGCCCGTCCGCCGATTGGGAAGCCCTGGATTGGACGGTATCCGACATCGATAACCCGCTTGATGATTCGCGCATTACCCTTTCCGGAGGAGCCGAGCCTACAGACCTGGATTCCCTGCAAGGTTTTGACGATGTCGGGGAGATAGACATCAGCGATATTGATGCATCCAGCTATCCGTATTTGCAGTTTAAGTGGACCGTTACAGACCCCGAGTCCAGTACCCGATCTGCTTCTGATCTCTCTTACTTGTACTTGCGCGGATCGACGGTTCCCGACTTACTATTCAATGCGAATGCCTATAGCAATAGATCTCCTGATTCGCTGGCGGCAGGCGAGACCTATCGATTTGGAATCGCCATTCAAAATGCGGCCAGAGCGGCTAGTGATAGTGTTGAAGTGACGGCGGCCTGGCTCGGCAATAACGAGATTTTGGCAAGTCAAACGGACTTATTCAAGCCTTTGGTCGAAGACGATACCATTCAATACGAGCTAAGCCTGGAAACCGCTCAATTTCAGCAAGCCGAAGCGCTTCGCATCAGCATCAATCCTTCTCGTGCTCAGCTGGAAAGTAATTATGCCAATAACGAGCTGGAGAAAACATTTGATCTGAGTCGCGATGAGATAGATCCGCTGGTGAATGTCACCTTCGATGGCCGACCCATAAGAGATGGGGCACTGGTGAGTGCAGCTCCAAATATCTTGATTGAAGTAACCGACGAAAATCAATTCTTGCTCCTCGATAGACCCGAACTCTTTGCCCTGCAACTGAGCTATCCGGATGGGCAAATCGTACTGATCGACCCAGCCAATAATGAAGATGTACAGTTCGAGCCAGCTACGAATGGCGAGAACAACAAAGCCAGGTTGAGTTTTGCTCCAGATCTTCCGCAGGACGGCACCTACAGCTTGTTGGTGCAAGGAGCCGATGCCAGTGGAAATGCCGCTGGAAGACTCAATTACGAAGTTAGTTTTGAAGTAGAAAGAGCAGCGGGCATCAGCCGGTTGGTCAATTACCCCAATCCCTTTTCTGACCGAACATTTTTTGTCTACGAGTTGAGTGGAGCAGAAACGGTAGATGATTATCAGGTTCAAATTATGACCGTATCGGGTAGGGTAGTGCGCGAGCTCAATGCGATGGATCTCGGCCCCTTACGCGTAGGCAGGCACCAGACCGACTTTGCCTGGGACGGCACCGACAATTATGGTGACCAGTTGGCTAATGGTGTGTACATATATCGCGTGTTGTTTCCTCAAGAGTCCGAGTTGAATAGTCTGGATGGCCTGCGCGAAACCGCACTTGACCCTTACTTTGAGAATGGCATGGGCAAGCTGGTGATTTTGCGGTAGTATAGGGTACGTATCTTCGGCCCATGAATCTTCATCAAATACCCAAGCTTCGCCATCTGGACAGTGGCAACTTCTTTCTCATTGCCGGGCCTTGCGCCATCGAAGGAGAGGAAATCGCATTCGATATTGCCAAGTCGGTGTCTGAAATATGCGACCGGCTTCGCATCCCATACATTTTCAAGGGCAGCTACAAAAAAGCGAACCGCAGCCGCCTCGATAGTTTTACCGGTATCGGAGATGAAAAGGCACTGAATATTCTGGCTAAAGTCGGGCGCGAGCTCAATCTGCCGACAACAACCGACATTCATTCTGTGGAGGAAGCCAGTATGGCTGCTCAGTACGTAGACGTATTGCAAATTCCTGCCTTTCTATGTCGACAAACCGACTTGTTGGTTGCCGCAGCGAAAACAGGGAAAGTGGTGAGTATTAAAAAAGGCCAGTTTCTCAGTCCTGAAGCCATGCGCTTTGCTCGAAATAAAGTGGTAGAGAGTGGCAATGAGCAGGTGATGCTTATCGAACGCGGGACAACATTCGGCTATACCGATCTGGTGATCGATTACAGAGGCATCCCCGTTATGAAATCTTTGGGTAGCCCGGTTGTGCTCGATTGTACCCATTCGCTCCAGCAACCCAATCAGTCTAGTGGGGTTACGGGTGGCCGCCCGGCTCTGATCGGTACGGTAGCTCGCGCGGGTATCGCAGTGGGAGTTGATGGAATATTTATGGAGACTCATCCCCGTCCTCAGGAAGCAAAAAGCGATGCTGCCAATATGTTGCCTCTCGATCGGTTAGAAGGGGTACTCGAGCAGTTAGTAGCCATCAGATCGGTGATTTGAGCCTGATTTCGGCCAGACTTTTTGTAAACCTTGTCTTTGCTCGTGTAGTTTGGAAGGAAGAGAGAGCTTAATACCAAATTGTATGCTTTGAGCTAAGCTCGTTTCGAACATCCTCCTCACTACAACAACTGTCTTTATGACCCGTATCATTTCATACTTAGCGTTTTTGGTTTTTGTACTTCCGCAGGTCGTATCATGCGACACAGCCTCTAGTGTCGGCGAAGAAAATACTGAAAATACCGAGCAGAACGCTGAACAAACAAATACCGAAACTGAAGAGCTTACCCCTTCAACAGAGGCCCCAACCGGCGACAATTTTACCATCAATGTACTGGTGGATACCATCATGAGTCCGCGTAAGGAAATGTCTGGTACATTGGGCGATGCCCAAGTCTCCATCAACTACGGAAGCCCGGCAGTAAAAGGCCGTGTCATCTATGGTGATCTCGTTCCTTATGGCAAAGTCTGGCGTACTGGTGCCAACGAGGCCACCCAGATCACTTTCGCTCAGGATGTCCTGGTTGGTGAGGCTAATGTTCCCGTTCCTGCGGGTACCTACGCTTTATTTACCTTGCCACAGGATAAGGACAACTGGACCATCATCATCAATCAAGGTGCAGATCTATGGGGAGCTTATGACTATCAGGAAGAGCAAGATGTAGCTCGCGTGAGTGGATCTGCTGAAATGGTAGAACCCGGTGCGGAGCGCATGGATTTTAGCTTGAGCGAAAGTGAAATTCGCTTGCATTGGGCCGATCTGGTGGTGAGCTTTCCCGTGTCGGCAGCCAAGTAATTGCCAGATAGATAATAACTCGGCTGTTGCCTCGCGTGACGACGATTACTCGCTATAGGGTTTTGCGCTTTTAAAAGTGAATGCCGTTCTGAAAACTATAGCCCCATTAAAGACAAGGCCCCCGAGATTCTCGGGGGCCTTGTAACGTGACCGAAGGAAGTTTTCCCGCGGTGCCATGGGCGAGCTATCCCAAGCTAGGGCCTAGCCCGAAATGCCTCATCTTCAGGCTTTATTACCTCTTAGATGCGAGCTGTATAGGCAGGCGAGCCATGGTATTCTCCCATCCGATAGCTAGATGGATCATTCCATCACCCATATCTACGAAAGTAGCCGATAAAGCTTCCAGGGTTTCTGGTGTGCTTTCTGTAGGTGCAGAGTAGACCAGCACATTGTCTGCTTCATCGTGGTTGGCTGGCCCCCATGATTGGACATTGTTGTGCAAAATGAACTCCCAGTTATCTTCATGTACAGTGGCAAATAAGCCATATTCACCAGCCGGGACTTCCTGGCCGCTTATGGTGACATCATTGTAAAAAGTAATGATGTTGGTCTCGTTGGCACCTAAACGCCACATGCTTCCATACTCCAAAAGGCCACCAAAAATTTCCCGACCATTCATTTGTGGACGGCTGTAGACCAATCTGATTTGAGGCTCATTTTCGTCGAGATCCTCCTCTTCTACGAAGTTTCTCAGCCTGGACATATTTGGGAATTGCACCAGATCCATAGGGCTTACATCATCACCCGACATGAAGGTAGGATTGAAATTGATGGGAAGAGAGACCTGAGTGTGATCCCATCCCAAAACCATATGGGCGTTGTTGTCATCGATCTTCTTGAAGCCTATAGTAAAGTATTCTCTGGATTCGGCCACGTACTCAGTCGGTACTGAAATGGCCAGTACGTCCTGGCTGATGTCTCTATTGGCCGATCCACCAATAAAGCGCTCCGTAGACAGCTTTAAGATCCACTGGTCTGGGTAGACCTGGGCAAACATGGTGTACACACCAGCAGGGATATTTGTTCCGCCAATCTCAGCTGGTCTGAAGAAGGTAACTTCTGTAGCTTCATTGGCACCCAATCTCCAGTCTTCACCCCAGGCCACCAATTCGCCGAAAACTTCACGGTCCTTGACCTGCGGACGGCAGTATAGTACTTTCATATACTGAGTGCGGTCTGGGTCGTCATCCGACAAATAATTCTGAAAGGCAGCGCGACGAGGATAGTGTGCTGCATCCATTGGACTCTTGTCTAAGTCGCCAAATTCTACGGTTTGGGCAGCAAGAGGTAGTGTAAGGGCCAGCAAAAACAGGCCTAAAAACACAGATATTCTACTTTTCATATAGTAGTGGTTTGGTTTTAAGCAGCGAAGATAATGACTTGGCTCGCTACACCGTTATCGTTTCGACTCAGCTATTACCTCCTGATATAAAATCCGCTCAGTAAAAGTTCTCCCTTTTTCTTTAGTGTATTGGGACGAAGTAGGAGAGCCAGCTTCCGCGACTGAATGGAGTCGTATCCGTCTTGCTAACAGGCACTCGAGCCATATAATAGTGATCGCCCGAGTTTCACTACCTTGCATCCGAACCAAAGATCAACAATGACACAACAAGATATTCTCACGCGCTTGAAAGAAGGCAACGCTCGCTTTGTCGCCAACAAAAGTGAGGGCAAACTACAGGACCTGGATCGTCGTGCTCACCTCACTGGCGGACAAAAGCCATACGCCATCATTTTGAGCTGTGCAGATAGTCGGGTAGTGCCTGAGTTGACTTTCGATGTCGGGTTGGGTGAGATCTTTGTGGTTCGCGTAGCTGGAAATATTGCCGATACCACTTCTATAGCCAGCATCGAATACGCAGTAGCCAATCTGGGTTCTGGTATAATCGTTGTCCTGGGCCACGAATCCTGCGGAGCCGTCACGGCTGCGTTTGCCGGTGGCGATAATGGCTATAACCTCAATATGCTGGTTGGCCACATTACTCCTGCTGTTGCAGCAGCTGAGGTAGATGCCTCCGTCAACGACATCGTAAAGATCAATGCGAAGCTAAATGCCAAGGAACTGGTA
>JBCBVN010000001.1:0-45856 GCA_039817625.1 Bacteroidota bacterium | reverse complement strand
GGCTGAAAACACCCTACAGAGAAGGCGGATGGACTGGACGCCAACTCATTCATCATCTGGCCGATAGCCACATCAATGCTTTTATCAGGTGCAAACTCGCCACCACCGAAGATTGGCCAGAAATATTACCATACCGCCAGGGAGAATGGGCATCTCAAATAGACCACACCCTGGAAATAGAATTTTCGCTTTCTATCTTGACAGGACTGCACAAAAGGTGGTCGCATTTACTGAGTCATCTTTCAACTGACGATTGGACCAATAGGGGCTACTTCCATCCTGAATACGGACGGAAGCAGCCTCTATTTGAGGTAGTAGCTCTATATAGCTGGCATAGTAGACACCATACCGGCCATCTTAAATTACTCGCTTAGCCCTCTCGAACCATCCAGCCGTATAAAATAGGTACAACCAGTAGAGTAAGCAATGTAGAGCTGATCATGCCCCCGATAATGGTCCAGCCCAGGGGTGACCATAGAGAAGTAGCCTGAGCTGTTAGCGGAAGTAAGCCCAGTATGGTCGTTAGCGTGGTAAGTACGATGGGTGTGAACCTACGCTCGGCAGCCAAACGAATGGATTCCGCTTTGGACTTACCTTCAGCGCGAAGCTGATTGATAAAGTCAACTAGAATAATACTATTGTTGACGACGATTCCGACCAGCGAGATAAATCCAATAAAGGCGAAAAAGCTAAATGACCAGTCAGTCAGCCAAAGAGCGAAAAAGCTGCCCGTAACCGCCAGCGGGATGGCAGAGAAAACGACCAGTGGCTGAATCATAGAACGGAATTGCAATACCAATACAGCAAAGATGGCTAGCATAGCCAGTCCCAGAATGATGCCCAAAGAGCCAAAGGTTGATTGCTGTTCCTCATACTCACCGCCGACCTCATAAGAATAACCCTCCGGCCAGTTGATCTGCTCAACTTGCTCAATAATGCCAATGGTAGTCTGAACCGTTTGATCAGCATCTACTACATCGGCCTTTACAGGTGCAATTCGGTCGTAATTGTAATGAATAATTTCGGCCAGTTGCGCATCGAGCTCCAGATTAGCCACCTGCTTCAAGGGTACCTGAGCACCTGTTTGAGTGGTGAAATATACGCGCTCAAAGTCTTCGATACCGGGCTGAGCATCATCATAAGCAATTCGAATGTTCAGTGGGTAATCTTCCCCATTCTGATGTTGCATACGATCGAAAGTAAACCCATTGAGACTGGCCAATACGACCTGATCGAAGTCCAGTGTACTCAGTCCGATAAGACCTGCCTTATTTCGATCGAGCACTACGCTCAGGTCTGTTTTAGTGTCTCTGAGCTCGTTCTCAATATTGATTAAGCCTGGAGTAGCCTCCAATATAGCCTCTACAGAATCGCAAAGCTGGCTCAGTACAAGCTGATCTGGTCCTTTGAGTCTGAACTCTATGGGCGCCTCTACAGGTGCGCCATTTTTCAATTCTTTGAATCTGATCTCTGCATCTGCATATTCGGCGAATACATTGCGAAGCTCTGATAAGGTGCCGTAGAATTCGAAAGGATCCCAATGCGTGAAATTGACCAATAACTGCCCATAGGTCTTATCGAAAGACTTGGGGAAGCGATTGTAATAAACCATCGGATTGCCGTGACCGACATTGGATGTATAATCTTTAACATATTCCATGGTGTCCAATATGGATTCTACGTATCGAACGGCCCGGTCTGTGCGATCAAGGCTCCCACCTGCGGAAGTCCTCACATCAATCAACAGCATCGATTTATCTGCCGTCGGAAAGAAGCTAACTCCGATACTAGGGAATAGTGAACCCGCCCCGACGAGTAAAGCGACGGCTATACCTACGATCAATAATCCTTTTCTGAGGCTAAAGTCGAGTACTGGTCGATATACGCGCTCAACAAAACGATCTAGTACACGCTGGGGCAATGGCTTGGGCCTATCCGCTCGAAAGCGTAAAAAGGCAGATGCCGCCAAAGGAGATAAGCTAAGTGCAAGCAGTAGCGAAACGATCAGGGCCAACATGACCGTAACCGGAAGAGAAATGAGATATTCTCCAGCCCCTTCACCCAGCTGAGTGAGGGGAAAAAATGCCAGGACGGTAGTGACTGTGGAGCTGACGATGGCCCAACCTACCTCTGAAGTCCCCTTGACAGCTGCGTCGACACGGCTATAGCCCTCTGCCAGATATCTGTTTATATTTTCTATAACCACAATACCGTTATCCACCAGAAGTCCCAGGCCAATGACTAATGAGGCGATGGTAATCTGCTGTATGGCAAATCCCAGGCCGTTGAGCAACGACAAGGTGATCAGTATACAGAGTGGAATGACAATCATGACGATGACAGCCGAACGCAGGCCCAGGAAGAATAAAATGATCACGCCGACAAGCAGGACACCTTGCCCTAAATTGCCAAAGAAATCACTGATGCGCATACTGACTGCAGGGGCTTGTTCAAAAGCTGTATACAAAGAGGCGTTGGGAGGTAGCGTGGTACGCGCCTCATCCAACTGAGCATGTATCCCAGCATTGACGTCGATAATGTTGCTCGTATTTTCAATCTTGATAGATAGCAGAATGGCTCGTTCACCCTGGTACCTGGCCATATACCGCTCGTCTTCATAGCCAAAACTGACGTCAGCCACATCCTGCAAGTAAACCAGTTGCCCATTGGCTCCGCCTACTACGGTGGTCCGTAATTCATCCAGGGTTTCAAAGCCACCACTGGTTTTAATGCTGAAGTTCTGTTGTCCGGCAGATAGCTCGCCACCTGGAACATTGGCATTGGTTTGTTCTAAGACCCCGATAATCTGAGCAGGTGGAATGTGCAATGCCTGGCATCGTTGGAAGTCAAGCGATATCTGTACCTGGCGCTCCGGGAAAGCTTCCACATCAATAGACTTAACCCCATCTACATCCAGTACCAGATCTTTGATGCGCTCAGCTTCGGACTCCATCAAGCGAAACGGCAGATTGGGTGAAGTCAGTGCCAGCATATGGACTACAGCGCGGTCTTCCTGCTTAAATTGTTCTACGTTGAAGATGGCTATTCCTTGAGGTAATTCAGGTCTAAGCGCATTCATCTCCCGCAGAATTTCATCGTACTTGTCATCCCAATCTGGCGTACCGAAGTCTGCCTCAACACGGATAACTGCCAGTCCCTCGCTGATGCTGGTAATGACATTCTCGACGTCATCCATCTCTTCGACTACATCTTCAATGGGATCTACGATCAGATCTTCCATATCGGCTGGGCTCGTACCCGGGTATACGACCGTAATAACATAGATCGGAAGGTTAATACTAGGGTCTTCCGACCTCGGCATAGATCTGTAAGAAATCGCTCCTATAAGTGTAAGCAGTAATACAGCAACGAGAACAAATGCCCCGTTGCGAACTGCCCAATTGGGAAGTATCATGGCAAAATCTTTACTTGGTTACCATCTTGAAGGAAAGCTGCTCCTTCAGTGACAATTTGCTCTACGCCTTCGAGCTGATCGAGTGACACGGTGAAGTAGTCATCGCCCAGGCGCCCGAACATAAGCTGGTGTCTTCTGGCCAGGCCATTTTCATCGATCGTGAATACTTCTACCGAGCGACCATTGCCCTCCACCATAGATTCAATGGGCAACTTGGCATAAGGAGGTTCCTGACTGGGGAACAATCGAATTCGACCGACAAAACCATTGCGGATAAGCTGCCCGGCCGGATTTATGGTCAGTTCGACCTGGAAAGTTCCCGTTCGTGGATCTGCAGCTGCAGATAATTCGCTAACCTGAGCCTCAAACACCTGATCGGGATATGCATCCAGTCTAAGCTCGGCTGCATCCCCCAGGGCGATATTCACGTAGTCTCGGTCAGACAGTCCAACCCGCAGAACAAACTCATTTCGCCCTTCGCTGGCGATGCGATATATCGGACTTCCCGGCCCAACAAGCTCACCCGCTTCTGCAAATTTTCGGAGTACGCGCCCATTATTTGGTGCATAAATCTGAGCATACTGCTGATTGAATCCGGCAATCTCCAGGTCGCGTTGAGCCACCGTGAGCGCCGTTTCCAGATCCTGTACTTGAGTACGGGTAGCTGCACTATCTGCTAACAACCTTTGTACGCGTTCCAGATCGCGCTCTGCTTTATTTACTGCTTCTTGAGCTTGGGCCACCTGGGCGTCAATCTCTGTAGATTTCAATTTGGCTAGCAACTGACCTGCCCGCACACTTTGTCCTTCGCGCACATAGGTTCGATCGACGAGACCGCCTATCTTGAATGACAGGTTGGCCTCTTGTTTAGCACCAACAGTACCACCGGCAATGATGGGAAATGGTTCTTCGCTGGCCGATGGCGTGATCACCCTCACCGGTACAGCTGAATCTTTCTGTTCATCGGGGTCAATGAACTGGCCGGGGTATTCCTCACGGCAAGAAAGAAGCGAAATAAAGAGAAGAAGCATAGCTAATCTCATGACTTGATTTTTTGAGGTGAATTAGCTACCAATGGCAGCCAATAATTCGTAGTGAGCAATGAGCAATTCGTAATAAGCGTCTACATACTCCAGTTCTGAGCGTGTCCACCGATTGCGTGCATCCAAATATTCTACCAGAATAGCTTGCTCATTTCTGTATCTGGATTCAATAAGTTCTAATGATCTCAGGGCAGACCTGCGAGCAGAATTCGCAGCCTGCAACCTGGCTTTTGCCGCTAGGCGATTTTGGTACGTTGAATAGATCTGTAATTCTAAGTCTCTGGCCACACCGTTCCTTCTGCTAGCTTGAGCTTCACGTCTGAGTCGAGTGATTTGCCTTTGGGTATTCCTTCTGTTGCCATCGTATAAATTCCAGGTCAGATTCAAAGCTGCGATGGCATATGGGTCGTCTCCATAGTCTGTTCCCACGAACCCTTGAGAACCTGCCAAAACGCCGATGCCTAAATTGGGCTTACCCTCTGCGGCCTGTAGTTGATCTAGAGCTGAAAGCGTATTCAAACCCGCATCGATCTGGTCCATCTCGGGTCTTTGCTGTGCTTGCTCGAGTAGCGTGGGCAAATTTTGAACCATCAAAACTGTATCAAAATCTCCTGGTGCGAAATCAGATCTTAGATCAGATCCCAGATTGCGATTCAGCAATCGATTTACAGCTGCTTGTGCGGTATTGCGTTGAGCCAATAAAGAAGCCAGCTGACCATTAAGTCCTGCAATCTCAGCTTCCGTTTGATAAACTACATCTGAGGTCGCTACTTCATTGCGCACCAGGCTCTGGTTTACCCGCAAAAGCTCCTGAAGGACCAGGCGGCTACTATCAATGACTTGCTCGCCAGCAAAAGTGCGCAAGTAGCCGAAGTACAGACTGCGCAAGCGAGTCTTAGCACCGAGCTCCTCCACAGCTATGGCCGCCAGGCTACCATTGAGCTCAGATTCTCTCAATAGCTCCTGCTGACGTATAGCCGGAGCGATTAATGGCAACCGGGCTTCCATTCGCAAATCGTAAAAATTATTGGGGGCAAAGAGCTCGTCAACGTTTTCGATGTCGGTAGGAAATTGCTCCATTCCTGTGAGCTGATTCAGAGCACCATAGGCTGGATTCAACAAATCACCAACAGGAAAAATCAATGATCGACCACCGATAGCTACTGTGTAATCGCCAACCAAATCTACCGTAGGTCGTCGCTCAAGACCGGCTGCTGCCAGGGCTTGTTCTGCAATTTCCCGATCGACCTTTGCTGCCTGAATCTCCGGATTTTGATCTAATAGCAACTCGATATAGTCCCCAAAACCCGTACCGGTATTCTCTCCGCTGTTTGACGACTGAGCCGCTAACCACCCGCCACTAAGGCAAGCGAATAGAACTATGTACAATATTTGAACGGTGTTCATTGATGATTAAATTTTTTAATTTCTTGCCGTTTCTTCTGGCCCAAAAATGAGGTCGCACATCATGTGCAGGGTCTGCATGATGAGCTCGTCTGGGTCATCGACCCGACTGTACTCTTCCAAATGCTCGCCCTCGTAAATAGAGAGGCGATCAGTGATCCGCAGAGAAACCATACCATGCACCATAGCCCACATGCCAAAGCTAATCTGCAGCTTGTTTACTCTGGGTAGCGCCCCAACTTCCATACAGTAATCTACCACCTGAGATAACACTCCATGCAGTCGAATGCCCGTATGCCAACTCTCATGGTCCTGAACGGCCTGCATTGGGCTATCCAAGATGAACATAACTCGATAGAGGTCAGGATTTTTCAGTCCAAACTCTATAAAAGCCTTACCTATAGCCAGCATCATTTCCCGGCCACTCATCCCCGGTTTGATAGCCGATTCCATGAAGGACTTCTTTTGCTCAAACGCCAGTTGCTGCACGGCCAGGAAGAGCTCGTTCTTATCCTTGAACTGATTGTAAAGCGTTCCAACACTGTATTCAGCAGCCTCGGCTACATCACGCATTTTTACTGCTTCGTAGCCCCCTTTACTGAACAAGTCCAAAGCCACAGAGATAAAGTGTTCTCTGAGTGCCTCTCTTTCCCGCATTTTGCGTTCTTGTACGCCCATGATTACTGAACAATGTTCATTGGGTGAATATTGTTCAATATTTATCAAAAAATATTTCTCTTTTTGAGATCACCAGACGACATCTCCCTCTACAATGCACTTCCCTAACACAACCAAACATTCGCTATTTATGTCTTTAGGTGGTATACTATACTAAATCCAGGTCCTTCGGCCTTATATTAGTATCCCAGTTCGAATTTTTGATATGAATCCTATGAATCGGAAGTATTCCATTTTACTTACCTGTTGCCTTGCAGTTGGCTTAGCGGCCATGACCGTTTATCCCAGACTTACTAATCTGGACAAGGAAACCGTGTTAATGCAGACCATCGTGCAAAGTCTCGCGCGATACCACTATTCGCCTTCAGAGGTCGACGACGAGTTGTCCTCTGGTGTGTTTGAGGCCTTTCTAAATGACATCGATGGAGGCAGACTGTTCTTTACACAAGAAGAAATTGATCAGTTGGAAGTTTTCCGATACGAGATAGATGACCAGGCTAAAGCTGGGGATTTCAAGTTTTTTGTAGATGTGACTAGTCAATGGGCAGCCACCCGAGAGCGTGCGCAGGCATGGTACACGGAAATTCTGTCGCAACCGCTCAATCTCAACGATACAGAATCATTTGTCAGATTAGACGATGAAGACGGATGGAATGCCGATGAAGAAGCGCTGCAGAATTACTGGCGCCAGTACATTGAGCGGGATCTATTGAACCGCATAGTCAACAGGCAAGAACAAATCCGACAGGACACCACCGGATTGGAGATGCCCAGCTTCGAGGAGTTGGAAGAAGAGTATAGAGGAAAAATCCTCGAGAACTTCAATGACTGGTTTGAGCGTATGGGCCGCACAACCCGCGACCAGATGATCAGTAGGTACATAAACTCAATGACTACTGCCCACGATCCTCACACCTCCTACTTTGCACCTCGGGACAGAGAAAATTTTGACATCAGGTTTCGCGGTCGCCTGGAGGGTATCGGTGCTACACTCACAATTGAAGACGATTATACCAAGGTGACTATGATTGTAGTCGGTGGCCCGGCCTGGAGTGGCAAAGAACTAGAGGAAGACGATCTCATCATGGCTGTCAGACAAGAAGGTGATGAAGAGGCCGTAGACGTAAAAGGCATGGTACTAGACGATGTAGTCGGTATGATAAGAGGTCCGAAGGGAACGACCGTGCATCTTACCATCAAAAAACCAGAAGGCGAAGTCCAGCAGATCAGTATCGTCAGAGACGTGGTGGTACTCGATGAGCGTTTTGCCCGCAGCCTGGTCATACCTGCTGACGAAGAAGGGCAGCAAATAGGATATATATGGCTACCATCATTCTATGCTGATTTCCAGGATGAAAATGGTCGATTCAGTGCCATCGATGTAGCTCGTGAGCTAGATAAACTAAAGACGGCAGGCGTAGACGGTATCATTCTGGATCTACGCAATAACGGCGGAGGATCTCTGTCTGATGTTATTGATATGTCTGGCTTCTTCATTCCACAAGGGCCCATCGTTCAGGTTGAAGGACGGGGTGGTCGGACCCGAAAGCAAGACGATAGCGACGAAAGCGTTCAATACGATGGCCCATTGGTCGTGATGGTCAACCAGAGTTCTGCCTCGGCATCAGAAATACTTGCCGCTGCTATGCAAGACTATCAAAGAGCCGTAATTGTAGGATCTGAGCAAACTTTTGGCAAAGGAACCGTACAGCGGTTTATCGATCTGGATCGCGCACTCCCTGGCCATGCAGATGTCAAGCCACTCGGCAGCATGAAGCTAACCACACAGAAGTTTTACCGCATCAATGGCGGTTCTACTCAGCTGAGGGGCGTAAGCAGCGATATTGTACTACCTGATGCGTACTCTTACCTGGAATCTGGTGAGCAACGCCAAGCCAACCCCTTGGACTGGACAGAGATTGATGCCGCCGATTACGAACAAGACGTTTTCCGCATCAGTACACGGACGATGAACGAACTGCGCCGACGCTCAGAGCAAAGACTATCCAACAGCGACATCTTCGCTCAGATAGATGCGAATGCAAGACGGATTAAGCGTTTGCGCGACCGCGACAGCTATCCCTTGGAATACGATACTTATGTAGCTGAGGACCAGGCCCGCCGCCAGGAAGCCGAACAGTATGATGAGTTATTCGAAGCAATTGTCAACGCAGGTGTCTACAATCTGGAAGAGGATATGGCCAGCATTGAAGTCGACGAATCTCGCATAGCGCGAAACGAAGATTTTATCGATAAGGTAAGCCGGGACGTCTATATCGAAGAGTCCATTAATATAATCAAGGACTTGATCGAGCTGCAAGATTAAGTAAGTATAAACCCAGGCTAGCACTAACCCGTGTAGGCTTATTTTGATCCAGACATGCGGATTGAAATAAGTGTACACGGGTTCTTTATTTTTATGGGATGAATTGTAGTTTCATCCGATAAAACAGAACCCATTATGCACCGAATCCAGACCTATATCACCATACTAATTTTGTGCCTCAGTTGGCAGGCCTGCGGACCCTCGGCAGAGGTGGAGAATGACCGACCTGCGGAAGTCCAAAATGAAGACACGACCACTCAGCACACAACCGACCAGGTAGCTGACATAGAGAATGACAGTCCGCTTTCCTTCTCTTTCACCAATGGGATAACCGGCATTGACCCATCGAATCTAGTTGCCAGTCTGACAGCTCTTTACGGAGAAAATGTAGAACCGGACTCCCTCTATTTCCCCGATGGAGTCGTAGTTGCCGGGTACCGCGTATTTGCCGACACACCCAACGAACTAGAGGTTCTGGAGCCTGAATCATCAACGGGTTATGACGAAGTCATGTCGGTAATCAGATCGGCGGGCAATTGGAAGAGTGCCGAAGGTATTTATGTGGGTATGCCCCTGGAAGAGCTTGTCCGCATCAATGGTGCGCCGGTCAATTTCTCTGGTTTTGCCTGGGATTACGGCGGTTTTATCTCAGAATTCAACCAGGGAAATATATTGGATGCCGGATTGCGGCTAGATATCGTTTACGATGAGGAGGAATCCATGGATCTGCCAATAGATATCATGGGTGAGGTACAATTGAGTTCTGACGATCCGATACTAAAGGATGTCCCCATCGTAGTATCCGAAATGTCGATTACCAACACCACCAATCCTGTTAAAATAGGCACCTTCCTCGCCGGACACCACTTCGATCAAATACGCCCCGGCGATACGCCAGAAAACCTGCGCAGCTACTATGGCGATGCCGTAAAAGAGATACAGATTCACCTGGGAGAAGGAGAGTTTGAGTCGGGTTATGAAGTGTTTTCGGGCAGTCCTCAGCAAGTGAGTATAAGCCTCAATGAGAGTGGTACAGTCGCTGCCGTTTCCTTCGAAAGTGAAGATGCAGAATACTACGAGCCTGTGGTCTATCAACTGCTGCCCGGACTTGATTTGGCAGGCCTGCAAGCCATTAATGGAGCCCCTGTCACCTTCGCAGGCTTCGGCTGGGATTACGCCGGCACCGTGATTGATTTCAATGGTGGAGAGTTGGAGGGTTATGAAGTCGTATTGAAGCCTATAGACGAAAACAATACCGAACTGATCGGCGACAAGCTCTTCCAATCAGACGAAGTAGCGCCAGAGCTGCTGCTACAGTTTAAAGTTGCCAAAGTGACTGTCCCGCTAGGATCTGAATAAGGTCAGATTAATCGCTTGAGTCTGTCTACTAACTTCTGAGCTTCGTCCTGCGAGCCGGCTTCTGCGTATATGCGGATTATGGGTTCGGTATTAGACTTCCGCAGGTGGAGCCATCCCTCGTCAAAGTCTAGCTTGACCCCATCAACTACATTGACTTTAGCATTTGGAAACTGAGCGGGAATGGATTGCAGGATGGCATCCACATCCATGCCCGCTTCCAACTGAAGCTTATCCTTCACCATTTCATATTGCGGATATCCTGCGCGCAGCTCATTGATTGTTTTCCCTGAAGTCGCCAAATGACTGAGTACCAGCGCAAGTCCGATCAGTGAATCACGCCCGTAATGTAGACGTGGATCAATGATGCCACCATTTCCTTCACCGCCTATCGTAGCTCCAATCTCTTTCATCTTAGCTACTACATTCACCTCTCCTACCGCGGCGGCTTCATAGGTCTGTCCGTATTGAGCGGCCAAATCAGCCAGGGCTCGACTACTGCTTAGGTTACTGACTACGGGTCCGGGATCTCTGGCCAGGACATAATCGGCTACGGTCACCAGGGTATACTCCTCCCCTATCCAGTGTCCGCCAGGACCGACCAAAGCCAGACGATCTACATCGGGATCTACAGCTACGCCCAGGTCTGCTCCAGTAGCTGCTACCCGCTGCATGAGATCTGTCAGGTGAGCTGGTAGTGGCTCTGGGTTGTGGGCAAACTGACCGTTCAGCTGACCATTGATGATCTTACAGTCTACCTCCAATATGTTGCAGAGCATAGGAATAGCCAACGCGCCCACACTATTTACCGCATCGAGCACAAGCTTGAATTTGGCTCGTCGAATAGCCTCCACTTCCACTAGCGGATGATCTAAAATGGCCTGAATGTGGTGGACTAGTTCATCATTGCTAGTCTCATAGCTACCCAGCTGATCTACGGTAGCATAAACGATATCATCATTGGCCAGCAACTGCAGCATCTCCTGACCCTCGGCTGCTGAAATGAATTCACCGTTTTCACCCAGCAGCTTGAGCGCATTGTAAGCGACTGGATTGTGGCTGGCTGAGAGTATGATACCCCCGGCAGCTTCGAGGCGAGTGACAGCCATTTCTACCGTCGGCGTAGTGGCATAGCCCAGGTCAACGACATCGAGTCCGAGCATCTGTAAAGTACTGGCCGTAAGCTGACTCACAAGTTGGCCACTTGGGCGTCCGTCTCTCCCAATTACGACTTTCCGTTTGCCGGTTCTACTCAAAAGCATAGTGCCGAATGCGGCCACGCTCTCTACAATATCTTGAGGAGTTAGGTTATCGCCGGCCCGGCCACCAATGGTACCACGAAACCCCGAAATGGACTTGATTAAAGGCATAGGACGAAGGTAAATAGCCCGCTACATTCAAAAAAGAAAGACCTCAAGCTAACCAGAAATTCAATCCCCTTAAAGTCGAGTCATTGCTGCCATCTGGTCAATTCTTCCAAGCGTTGCCGTTGAGCACGCAGGGCCTCTGGCCGCCCTTCGATGGAGACCGTACTGTATTTGACAACCGATTTATTTGAAAATGCACCAATCAAACCACCAATAAGCATACCTGATATTGGCGATACAGTGAGAAAAGCTAGTCTGCCAGCTGCACAACCAGTTGCTGAAAAGCCAGGTCTATCACTACAATCTGTTACTAGTGCTACTGTACCACCTATACCCAGTCCGATACCAAAGCCTAAAAGTGCTCCCGATAAAAACCTGGATTTCGTTTTTATTCCATCTGGAAGTTGAATATTTACTATTTGATCTGCTGTATATGGGGCAATCGCCAATGCCGGTCTTCCACTTATGCCAGCGCTGAGCCATAGGGTATCTGACTCATACCGTTGCACAAAACCAGCTCGATATAACCTAGGGGATGAAGTCAGTAAAGAGATTCTGTAAGCATCTGGATTCGGTTCTATTGATATAGTATCTAATGGCTCATTCTCTTGGGCACTCAAGCCAATGAATACATTAGACAGCAGAAATATCATTAGGAGTATAGGCTTCATAGTGTTTGTTTTCACACTTAAAAATAGTCAGAACTCCAGTTAAATAAAAAATGCTCGCTGACAAGAGTCAGCGAGCATCAAAAAATCTCAGGTTTCTATAGTTTTTGGGTCTACTGTACAATCATTCGCTTAGAAAACATCACGCGACCATTTACCTGGAGTGAGTAGATATAGGTACCCGGGCTCAGGTTGTTGAGATCGATGGACTGTGATCCAGTCTTAGTGGCCAGACTTTCGCTCAGAATTACTTGGCCAGCTACGTTGCGAACAACCAGCTCTCCGTTCTCAGCTCCATCGGGCAGTTGATATTCAATACTTGTTGAGTTGAAGGCGGGGTTGGGTATGTTCTGGCCCAGGAATGCACCTTCCACTTCAAGCACTTCAGCTTCCTCGCCATCCAATTGATCTAGGCGATTCATCATATCCTGCAATAGGGCCTGCTGCTGGTCGATCATAGCTTGCTGCTCCTGGAGCGTGGCTACGAGAAGGGGTACGACTTCGTTATAGTCTACCATTTTATTTCCATCAGAATCGGTAGCTACTGCCTCGGGGACAAAGGTCTCCAGGCTGTTTACATCGATTTCCAGCTCATCAGTAGAGCTGTATGATAGTCCTTCACTTCCCTTAAGCTTTTCTTCGCTTTCGACGCGTATGGGCGCCAGGGCCATGATACGGTCAGTAGCATCTCCAAGTGCCTTTTCGATCTGCTGGTCGACTTCGACCTCAGCGGCAGGCACATAAATCCTACCAGGCAGTAATGGAACAAAGAACCTAATACCTTCAATTGTGAATGATGCTACTTGATTGCCACAGTCTCCATTAGACCCAGTGGTAAACACGAGTTGCTTGATATCGCTACCCCAGTTAAGTATGGCTCTATTATCTCCTTGCGGAGTAACTCCCAAGCTTACAGAACGATCAAAGAACCGCTGAGCACGGAATCCCCAAAGATCGCATTCTGCTTCTCCAGCTCCGGATTGACCGAGAGCAGCAAAATCTGTTTGGTCAAACACTTTACTTAGTATGATGTTATTACCACGCACCTGTAGAGGCACTGGATTCGCATTTGTACTTGCGAATAAAGGATACTGTGATGTGTTTCCAATGGTTGTTAGGCCAGTTCGGTTTATTGTACCAAAAGTACTTGGGAAGCCTCCAGGAGGCACTGTATTCCAAAATTGCTGAGCAGATAAGCCAGTGCTACCCAATAAGATTAAAGCTGTAAATAATAAAAGTCTGGTTTTCATCTAGGATGTATTTAAATGTGAAGAAATTTGCTCGAAAAAATCCCTTAAAAGCAATCCTGCTGGCGCAAAAAGAGTTAGAATCTATGCGCACGAAACAGGATGTACGCAACTAAGCGTAGCATTCTTACAAAACCTGAGATGAATAACTGAAACAAGTGTTATCAAGACTGGCTACGGTGAACCTATTGATTTATCTATATAGTCTTGAACTGCCTAAATGTATCGGGAAAATTTAATGTTGCGCTTCTCTAATTTGTAGAATCTTACTTTCTTTTTTCTCAGAAATTGAGAAATCGCACGCATACAGATTGTTTTACCTACATTAGGTTGTCTTTATTTCCGCCTAGCCCCATATCATATCCCATTACTATGAATTAAGAACATCCATGAATATTCAAGAAAATGTATTTCACGCCATTTCAAAGCATCACAGTTCGCAGAGTCAAATGGTCGAAAACCTTAAAAAACTATTAAACTTAAGCCAGGCCTCTATATACAAAAGACTAAATGGAAGTATATCACTCAGTATTGCAGAATTGGAAACCCTCATTAATCATTTTGAAATTGATATCACCAGTGTTTTCAGGGCACATAGGAAATGGTTGAAATTTGATTTCCCCATTTTTCACAATCAACAAGCCAATCAGCGTACGTATATCCAAGGCTTAGTACAGGAGCTACAGGCGTTTTCGACGGTCGATAAAGGCGTTCTAAAGTACTTATCGACCGACCTACCGGTCTTTTATTACTTCATAGATCAGAAAGTAGCCAACTTTAAGTTATTTGTATACGAGCACACAATTTGGTCTCCTGCTGACAAGCGTAAAAAGCTTCAAAAATTTTATCTAAATAAACCGTTAGCTTCTGAAAAGCAGTGCCTATTCAACAGGATCAACAATATCTATGGATCACTGGACACAGAAGAAATTTGGGCACACCACACATTCGAGGTTACCGTTGGCCAAATAAAATATGCACTGGAGGCCGGATATTTTGCCATTCCAGAGGAATCTCTGGAACTAATAGACTGCATGATGTTCATTGTAGACCAGCTAGAGGAGATGGTTTCAGTTGGGAATAAAAACCAAATGTGTACAGGAAAAACCGGTGGCGGATATTTGAAGCTCCGCTACAATGACGTAAGTAGATTTACAAGTACCATTCTGACAATACCTCCGGAAAATGGATCAGTCTACCTAACCTACGATCTTCCCAACTATTTGAAATGCAGTGATCCAGAATTTGTCAAGTACACCAACCAATGGATGAACAATGTCAAATTAAACTCCTACCCGCTGACTGGTAATACGCCTAGAAATCAGCACCTCTATTTTAATGATATTCGAAAGAGCTTACTGAGTCAAAGAGAAATTCTAGAAACACTTATTTAAATATTCAATGACGAATAGACACGCTACTGAGTACACAGAAAATGGAAAGCGCAAACCATATTGGCGAGCTAATTCCAAACTTAATTGACCAATCTGATTAAGCAGATATGGCTACTTCCTCTGCACCTGCCACACCATTGTCATCCAGGTCATCGTCTTTCTCCACACGAAGATTATCGATGATAAATACTTGGCGAGCAGGAGTATTCTTACCCATATAATAGGATAGCAACTGATCTACGGGAGTCTCCTCATTCATAACGACCGGTTCGAGTCGGATGTCTTCACCGATGAAATCTTTAAACTCATTAGGGCTTATTTCTCCTAATCCCTTGAATCGGGTGATCTCTGGCTTGCCGCGAAGTTTTTCAATAGCAGCTTGCTTTTCGGTTTCGCTGTAGCAGTAGAACGTTTTCTGCTTATCGCGTACACGGAAGAGCGGCGTCTCAAGAATATATAGATGACCTGCTTCAACCAGATCGGGAAAGAACTGCAAGAAGAACGTAAGTAGCAATAAGCGAATGTGCATACCATCTACATCAGCATCAGTAGCGATGACTACCCGATTGTAGCGCAAGCCATCGAGTCCATCTTCAATATTAAGGGCATGCTGAAGCAAATTCAACTCCTCGTTTTCGTAGACAATCTTTTTCGTCAGGCCAAAGCAATTGAGTGGTTTCCCTCGCAAGCTGAATACGGCCTGAGCCATGACATCTCTGGCCACCGTTATAGAACCGCTAGCCGAATCACCCTCAGTGATAAAGATGGTCGAAGCCAATCTGTCCTCCTCCTTAGTTTTGCGGGCACTGTCGTTGTAATGTATGCGGCAGTCGCGCAACTTCTTGTTGTGAAGATTAGCCTTCTTAGCTCGTTGATTGGCCAGCTTTTTAATCCCGGCAATTTCCTTGCGCTCACGCTCAGATTGTTTAATGCGCTTTTCCAAGGCCTGAGCAGCTTCGGTATTGCGGTGGAGGAAGTTGTCGAGCTTCTCTACCAAAAAGTTGCGCATGAATGTTTGTACCGTGGGCAAGTTGGGGCCCATATCTGTAGACCCCAGCTTGGTCTTGGTCTGTGACTCAAAAACCGGCTCTTCTACCTTTACCGCAACAGCAGCTACAATACTGGCCAGGATGTCTTTGCGATCGTAGTTCTTGTTGTAGTGCTTTTGGACAGCTTCTACGACAGACTGCTTGAATGCATTGAGGTGGGTACCGCCCTGGGTCGTATGTTGGCCATTAACGAAGCTGAAATAGGTTTCACCGTACGCATTTCCGTGCGTAATGGCTACTTCTACATCATCTCCTTCTAGGTGGATGACAGGATAGCGAGCCGTTTCCATGTTGGCTTTCCGCTCCAGGAGATCTTTCAAGCCATTCTTGCTGACCAGCGTCTTACCATTGAAGTTAATCTTCAAGCCGGCGTTTAAATAGGCATAATTCCATAACTGATTCTCGACGAAATCGGAGCGGAAGCGATACTTCTTGAATATGCCACTATCTGGTCGAAAGCTGACATGGGTGCCATTGTCTTCCTTGGTTTTGGATTGCCGGTGATCCTTCACCAACTCTCCGTATGAAAAGTCTGCTTGCTTGAGCTTCCCCTCTCGAACAGCATAAACGGTAAATGCTTCAGAAAGAGCATTGGTGGCTTTTAGTCCAACCCCATTCAGGCCAACTGATTTTTTGAAAGCTTTGCTGTCGTATTTGCCGCCGGTATTAATCTTGGAAACCACATCGACCACTTTTCCGAGAGGTATACCTCGGCCATGATCGCGTACCTGCACTATACCATCTTCGATTTTAATGTCGATCTGGCGGCCGAATCCCATCACATACTCATCGATAGAATTATCGACAACTTCCTTTAGAAGAATATATATACCATCATCTGGTGAAGAGCCATCTCCCAGCTTACCGATATACATACCAGGACGCATGCGAATATGCTCCTTCCAATCGAGCGACTTAATGTCGGCTTCCGTGTAGTTGACTTGCGGCATGGAGCAAATATACCAACAAAAAGTTTTATAAAGGAATAGTCTGTTATGGGATTTGTAGGTATAACTCAGCTTTTGGAAGCTGTTGTTGGTCTACTTCTATCGCTTGCTCTCCGGCCTCGATTTTCGACAGCATACACAATGCTCCGACCTGCGCCTGCCTACCATACGCTGGGAAGTCTAAAAAGAAGTACCGCCTACCGAATACTTCCTCTTGCCCGCCTTTCTCTACTTTCAGCTCCACGCTCAAAGCGGTAGCTCCCCGTCAGGCTGAACCGCCAGATGGTCCATGACTGGCGTAGGGTCTGCTGGAATCCAGGTGCAAAAGCTTCTGAATTCCAGTACCTTGGTGAGCGAACATTGAAATTAAGGGTAAAGCGATCGTCCCAGCGCTTGCTGACGCCCATAAATGCAACAACCTGAGCTAAGGACCGGAATTGTGCCTCAGCTCTCGGCGCATTGTAGCTAAATCGGCCCTGGAACCGGATACCTGCAATCAAATCGATTTGGGTGCGCAAACCGGCACTCCAGCTCGAAAAATTGGCAGATAGGTCTTCATTTCGGAATTGGCCACGCTGGTCAGCCCCGTAGAAGTTGAATTCCGTACCAATCGAGAAACCGTTATCCGCTCGATAGTTCGTAATGAGCTCAAACCCATATTGATCTTCTCGTTCCAGGTTGAGCGGCCTTGACAAAACGGTTCCGGCTTCTAGCCCGAAGAGGTTGTCGCCTACTTGCTCGGTAAATTGAGAGAAAAAATCAATAGTACGCGATGCGTAAATGGCTGGATTGATCGTCCACTTATCGCTCTGCAGTAGATAATTGAGCTCCAGGCGATCAGTAAATGCAGGGTCCATATCCGGATTGCCGACAAATAGCTGGTTGGGATCATTGATGCCTGCAAATGGGTTTAATTGCCAGAAGCTGGGTCTTCGCAAACGACGGCTATAGCTTAATTGTGTGCTGTTCGTTTCGCTAAATCGGTAACTCATGGCCATGCTCGGAAATAACCTGATGTAGTCTTTTTCTAGGTTTGGCAACTCGGCCTCTTCAGCATTTTCTGTTTTTATATACGTGTATTCTGTCCTAAGTCCCAACTGAGCAGAAAAACGTCCCCATTCCTGACTTGCTTGCATGTAGGCAGCACCTATTCGCTCGAAATAATCATAGTCATTACTGAATCCGGGTATGGGTACGTAAGTATCACTTTCCTTGCGTTCTGCCAGATAATCGGCAGAGATGATACGAGTCTCCCCGCGCAGTCCCAGCTCTAGACGTCCTTGTTCACCCAACGGCCTTTCGTAATCCAACTGGATCAAATGGTCACGGCTACTTTCGTCTGTATTCGTTCGGTAATCGAGTAAATTAATTGATGTAGGAAACCATTGGTCGAGGGTGATGGCCTCTGACTCCTGTTCTAGCCAAAGGTCATTTTGGAAATAGAAATTGAGCTCTCCTTTAGCAAAGGCTTTGTTGAGGGAAAAATCAAGTTGGTGGTAGGTCCCGGGCTCCAGATAATCCTGGACCTGGGTCTGATTCTCTACAGAGTTGCCAGCCAGGTCAGAAAACAAATAGTCCGTAAACTGTATATCATCATTAATAACCCGATACAGGGAGTAGTTGGCCGCGATACTTGTATTTTCATTAAGCTGTACATCGACGCCTGTAAATAAATTTCCTGCCCGGTCATTTCGATCCTGGTCTGCATTTTGGTCAAGAATTGGTCTTTCCAGAGCCGCTTGACTCATTCTGTCCAGATCGGTACTGCCATTATAATTGGAGTATCTCAAACCGCCATTGAAAAAGGCCGACCACTTCGCCCTTCTGTAGTTTAAGTTGAGATTCAACCGATGATCGGCCGGATAACCTGCACTTAGAGATAAGGTACCTCCATAACCACCTGCTTGCTCCTTTTTCAGAATGATATTGATGATACCTGCGGTTCCGGCTGCTTCATATCTGGCAGAAGGGTTGGTAATGATTTCCACACGTTCTATACTTTCTGCGGGAATACTTTCCAGAGCATTATTATTGGCCAGAGCTGATGGACGACCATTGATAAGCACGCGCACCCCAGAGTTTCCGCGATATGAGACCACGCCATCTACAGAGACTTGTATTGATGGCAATTGTTCCAACACCTGATTGGCAGATCCCCCACGAGAAAGTAAGTCCTGACCTACATTGAATACCTTTTTATCCAAAGATAAATTGAGTTGGCTGCGTTCGGCAGTTACAGTTACTGCCTCTAGATCTACTCCGGCTTCAGATAGGCTAATCACACCCAAATCCATGGGGCCATCGACATTTAGCAGCTGCTCTTTTTCGGCAAAACCGATAAACTCAAATAGAAATCGATAGCTGCCTGCTTCCAACTCAATAGCGAACTGACCATCGGCTGTTGTGACTGTTCCTTCTACAAGCTCACCAGCTTCATTAAAGGCAGAAACTGTGGCGTATTCGAGTGGAGCTCCCTCAGCTTCAAGAATGCCAATAATTTGATGAGCAAGCAAAAAGTTGGCTGGTAGCCAGCCTGCAATAAGCAGGAGGGCTATACTAGGTATAGTCTTCATTGGTAGTGGGTATAAGGAGGCCTAAAACTTGAGTACAGACCTCAGATTATGGTATTTTATTTTACCGAAGTAGTTCTATGATTCGTGTATCTCCAGATTGGCGAGCGAGTTCTCTGGCAGGCTCTGGATCGGCACCCCCTTCAATTAACACTCCGATCATGGGTATAGATCCGGTCTCTACAGCTTCCATCAAGGCGGTCCAATTTCCAATCTCGTACTGGATATCGGCTTGTTGCCTGAGTTGATCCACACTCATGGTATTGGCCTGTCCCCAGTCCAACTCTCCGTTTACACTGAATCTGCGCTTTGTGCAATACTCATTTGGATCTACACCGAGCTCCAGTAGTCTTCTGATGACATCTATGTTCTCCTCTTCTACGGCCTGAATGAGCAAGGTCGCACCTTCATAGATTCCTACATGGTAAATGGCACCGTAGTTATTTCGGAAGGTCAGATTTCTGAAGCTACAAAGAACATCCAGATCCGCACCATATTCCAGCAAGCGATTCAGCACATCCACATGTCCTTCTTGGACAGCCTCTGCGACTGGTCCGCAAGCACCGCCTCTTATTTCAGCGCCTCGACTTAGCAAGTAATCAACTATACCCTGATGCCCTTCATTGGCCGCTACACTGAGTGCCGTATGGCCCCGATCATCGGTAATATTGATATCAATACCCGTTTCCAACATCTGGCGCACCATAAACAAGTGACCTTCACGTGCAGGACCAATAAGTATTTGAGGCGAGTTTCGAAGATTGTCAAGGGCATATTCAGCTAAGTCGGCTGTCAACTCATCAACTGCATCTTCTGATCCTTCGGACAGCGCAATCTCAAGGGCGTTTTGTCCTTGATCAGTACGCATATCTGTATTCGCCCCAGCTTGCAGCAATTGACGAACTACCCGCTGATGGTTATCGTCAGCCGCCGCAATAAGGGCAGTATTTCCCCAGGCGTCCTGAGCGTTGATCTCTGCACCCGCATCGAGCAGCAAGCTAACAGCCGTATGATGCCCATCAGAAGCTGCGCAGATTAAGGCTGTTCGCCTATGTCCATCCCGGGCATTGACATTTGCTCCCGCTTCTAATAAAGCCCGTATTGCCGCGACCTTACCATCCTCTGCGGCCAGATGAAGGGGTAAGTAGGTCCCCAGTTCAGGTTCTGCGCCCTGTCCAATGAGGTAGCGAACTACCGACGGATTATCTTCAGAGGCAGCCCGGGCCAGCGGAGTTCGACGACGATCATCCAACTCATTGACATTAACGCCCTTCTCCACCAATAACCGGACTATTTCCAATTGTCCTTCTTCTGCTGCTTCGTGGAGCGGAAAGCCGTAATCAATATCAGCACCAGCACCGAGCAAGAGTTCCATGATTTCGGGAAAACCTTCCGAGGCGGCCATACTAATAGCAGACCTGTAAGTATTTCGCCCTTTCAGATTGGGATCGGCGCCTGCGGCTAAGAGAAGTTGAGCAGACCGATATGAACCTTCGTCGGCAGCTTCAATCAAGGCTGTCCATCCCTGACCATTCACGTAGTTGACATCTGCTCCACGTTCCAACAGCGCTTCTAGCATACCAACCTGATCTTCCGAAGCAGCAGCCATTAAGGGGGTAAAGTAGTTTTCCTCTGGCCCGGCAGCCTGATTAAGATTTCGCACCCGATTCAGAAAGTAGCGGAACATGCCTTCATCACCCTGGCGTATCGCCCTGACCAGTAACCGAAGTTCTTCCTCGGCACTTAGGTTGCCCAAGTCGACATCACTCCATGCTATCGCTTCCTGCTCTACAAGGTCTAGTTCTGCCGGTTCAAGCTGTCGCGAATCATCTGCGCCGTCGGTCCTTGGCGATTGAACTTCACCACCTAACGGTGACGGGTAGGCAGGAGTTGATGGGAGGTTCTCTTGTGAAAGAGACGACATTTCCCCTGCTTCTCCAGACTCTTCTATTTGCGTAAGCTGCTCGCCTCCATGATTCAAATCAGGGGTTTGCCCCGTCAATGAGAGGGCCAATCCTAAAGTAGCCACTAAAATGAGGGTAGTAACGATTCCTTCTCCGTAAGTAGCAGAGCCTAAATAGCCTGAAAGCAACCGCTTAATCCGATAGGTGAACCCACCATTACGCCCCGCTAAGGCCATGCTCAATTGTGGACTTGTCATTTGGTTTTCTTTGAGTTGTATTAAAGTCTTGGCGTAGTCGATTCGCCCTCCGGTAGCCGCTATGGCCAGATCATCGCAAGCGTGCTCTCGCTCTTCTTCGATTCGGGTAGACATCCACCACACTCCGGGGTGAAAAAAGAAAAAGGTCGTCAGGAAATTCTGTAGTACGTTGACTATAAAATCATGGCGCTTGATGTGTGCCAACTCGTGAGCCAAAATCGTAGCGACCTGACTCTCTCTCAATTGATCCAGCATTCCATCAGGGAAGATGACTGCAGGCCGCAACCAACCTACCGTCAGTGGACTCAAGGCACGCCTGGATACCAGGTAGCGAACGGGGCGGCGGATGTCCAGTGCCTCCTCCAGCTCCTGGATCTTACCCGCCCAGCTAGACGGAAATCGCTGTACTCCATAGTTTTTCATGCGCTGCACAAAAGCCAGCTGGCCTAAAAATCGAAGCTGCAAAACCAGCACGCCCAACAGCCAAAGGGTTACCAAAAGAGGTATGTGCCGATTGAAATAATCGCGGGCTTGATCCAACCAGGGTATGGAAACACCTTCAAGCTCGGTGGGCTCATCAGACGCCTCCAGCGCAATTAGTTCATCCGACGTGCTCGGAGGTAAAACCTCCTCGGAGTCGTCGACATGTTCAGGCTCATCAGGTGCATCGAGCCTAGCGAGTTCATTTGAGGTATCCTGATTGGTTCGAACACCTACACCTGCTGAAGAATTTACCAAATTACCAAAGGTGAAGGCTACCGTCACGAAGAAGCCAGCCAGCAAGCCTACCGAAACCAAGTATCTCGCCTGAGATGAATACCGCTTGAGTAGAATGAGCAATACACCTAGCATGAGGGCGAACAAAGCACCTTGCCACAGGGCATGGATCAAAGTCCAACCCAGGGCATCTATGATTTTTGGGGATAAGATTTGTTCTATCATTGCTCTTCATTTTCAAGGCGCTCAATCAGTGCTTTCAACTCCTGTAGCTCATCCTTACTCGTTCTATAATTGCCCAGTGCGCGCATGACCAGTCGCTGGGCAGATCCACCGAAAGTTTTTCCCAAAAAGCCATCCAGTAGCTTATCCTGGGTAGATTCGCGTTCTATGGATGCTGAATAGATATGGCCCCGCCCTACTCGCTCACGCGATACAAATCCTCGTTCGTACATGACCTGCATGGTCTTGAGCACGGTGGTATATACAATGTCTTTGTCCTTAGCCAATTCATCATAAACAGCCCTGACCGTGAGCGAACCACGATCCCAGAGCAAATTCAAAACAGCTAATTCAGAAGCAGTTGGAGGCGTATTTGCCATTATCTACGATTTTTCTCGTAACAAATGTACGGGCAGAGTCGTAGATAAACAAATTAACTACGATTTTTCTCGTAAATAACTTTTAGCCTTTTAGAAAATTTGGGCCTCAAGCTTGAAATACTGTATCTAAAATAGGCTCGCTTACCCAGCCTGAAATCATGAATGAAACCCAATGTCAAGAAAAACCCACCAATCACCCCTAAAAGACTAACAGACTCCCCACTGAACTCTTAATTGGAACCCAAGGCCAGGAACAACCACAATCCCAAAAGCAACCCACCAATCAATCCTAACAGACTACCCCTCCTCCAATTCTTCCCGCAATTTTTTCGACAACCCCTTTACCACCAGCTCATAGCTATGATCAATCAACTCGAATAATAAAGACTCATTCAATCCGCGGTCTAGGTAGACGGTATTCCAGTGATGTTTATTCATATGCCAGCCAGGAATGATACCCTCCGGATAGGTTTCCCGCAGCTCTATGGCTCGCTCTGGATCGCATTTGAGATTGACCCTGGGCTCTATTTCATCCAGGCCTGCCACCGCAAACATTTTGCCCATCACCTTAAAAACCAGCGTATCAGGGCCGAAGGGAAGTCCTTCAGTTGTACCAGGCTTGGACAGGCAGTATTCTCTTAAGCCATCGTAGTTCATGGGGGTGAAGATAATCAGAGCAAAACTTGCCCTGAATCAAAATCTTTCACGAGTTCGCTTTCAGTATTATACTCAAGCGAAGAGTCGAATATTTCTACAAGCAGTGTGACCTTTTCAGGCTTCGGTCGAAGATCTAGTTTAGCGCAATTCTTTCGAAGAGCAACCATATTCGTCAGTCCTCCTTCACAAGCTCTCTGGAAAAATCCAGCTTACCCTCAGAATCTATGCTAAACTTGATATAGGTAATCGTTGCGCCCAAATCGCGATGCATTCGCTCATAGTAGGTCTCAATATCCAGCTCGGGCGTAGGCAGCGGCTTGGCATAGATATCATCATCATTATAGTGAACGGTGACAGCATCTTGTTTCTCGAAGTAGGCCGTCGTCCAATCGTATAGCAATCGGCTATCTGTTTTGAGGTGTATGTACCCCCCTGGCCGTAATATTTTTCTGTACTCCCGCAGGTAGACTGCCGAACTCAATCTCCGGTTGGCTTTCCCTTTCTTCTTAAACGGATCTGGAAAAGTGATCCAAATTTCATCGACTTCACCCGGAGCAAAGAAATGAGCAATGGGCTCAATTCGAGTACGCAAAAAAGCTGCGTTAGATAGTTCGCTTTCCATGGCCTTTTTAGCTCCTCGCCAGATTCGAGCCCCTTTTACGTCGACGCCAATGAAGTTGCGATCGGGGTATCTCTTAGCTAACTCTACGGTGTATTCCCCCCGTCCACAAGCCAACTCCAGCGTAATGGGATTATCATTTCCAAAATGCTTGCTCGCCCACTGTCCGCGTAAATCCACTGGACTGTCTCCTTGCACCAATTGAGGCTTTAAAGGATTGAAGCTCTCGTATACATTCGGAAAACGAGCAACTTCGGCAAACTTCTGGAGCTTATTGCGGGGCGGCATAGGATTGATTTTGGCGGGACCAGCTTGGTTCAAAGCGCCTATTTGAGACGCAAAGGTCGTAATTTTGAGTTATGGATAAAGTTTTGAAATGGTTGTTTTTAATTTGGCTTATTGGACATCAAACCCTCGCTTTTTCTCAAGTGAATCAGCAGTATGTCTCCTACCAAATAGATTGCACCCTCGATGATGAGCGGCATGAGCTAAACGGCAACTGGTCTCTCAGCTATACCAACAATAGCTCAGACACGCTAAAAGAAATATTCATCCACCTTTGGCCAAACACCTATCGAAACGATCAATCAGCTCTGGGCCAGCAACTACTCAGACAAGGAAACACCCTATTGACCGATGCCAATCGGGAAGAACGTGGCGGTATAGACAGTCTGAGCTTCGCCATCAACGGCCAGGTCGTCAACTATAGCAAATGGCAGGGCCACGAAGATGTCATCGAAATACCGCTTTCTCCTGCCCTACTTCCAGGAGCAACTATGGAAATGACTACCCCATTTCGCCTAGATATTCCAGCCAGTATCAGCCGGTTGGGGCATATAGGCCAGACCTACCAAATGACACAGTGGTACCCCAAACCGGCCGTATACGATCAAGACGGCTGGCACCCCATGCCCTATCTAGATAATGGAGAGTTTTACTCTGAATTCGGCGACTTTAGCGTTCAAATCGACTTGCCTGAAAACTATACGGTAGGCGCCACCGGCACTTTAGAATCGGAGGAAGAGCGAAACCGGTTATTACAGCTAGATGAAGATACCAGAATCTGGCTGGCAGCGGGTGTTCCCGATTCCGTGAATAGAAAGGCTGCACAGATTCCACCCTCTAGTGACCAGCGTAAAACCATAATCTATCGGGCCGACAGGGTACACGACTTCGCCTGGTTTGCCGATAAACGCTTCCGTGTACTGTACGATACCCTCCTGCTCGAAGGGCGGGATGATCCTGTGGAAGTTTGGTCTTACTTCACCGATTTTCAGGCAAACTGGTGGAGCAGAAGTATCGAATATCTCAAGGAGTCCACTCGTTTTTATTCCAGGTATGTGGGCACTTATTCCTACCCTTCCGTAGCTGCAGCCCAATCACCTAAGTCGGCAGGTGGCGGAATGGAATACCCCATGATCACCCTGATCGATACCGAGTACAGCGAAGAGGATCTGGATGAAGTCATTGCTCACGAAGTGGGGCACAACTGGTTCTACGGTATACTGGCCAGCAACGAACGAGACCACGCCTGGATGGATGAAGGAATCAACTCCTACTACGAAGGTCGCTATATGGCTGAGCGATATCCCGATCAAGAGGCCTGGCTAAACTTCATGGGCAGACCATTAGATGATGACCGATACAGCCACGATTATGCAATAGGTTTGGCGCTAGACCAGCCACCAGCGACAACTAGCGAGCAATTGAGCTACAACAACTACTGGCTGTCTGCTTACACCAAACCACAGCTGGCTTTCGAATATCTCGAAGAACAGCTTGGCCGGGAAGCCCTGGACCGTGCCATCCAGTCTTATTTTAGTGAGCATGCTTTCGGTCACCCAACACCAGACGACCTGCGGAAGTCCTTAGAAGAAAACCTCGACCGCGATCTGAGCTCCTTCTTTCAAGACTATATTTTTGGCACCGAACCCATACCCTTCCAGCTGGAAGAGAAGCGTCCATTAAAGCTTACCTTCCTCAGCGGACAGGAACAAGCCGACATTCAGCAACTGCACTGGCTGCCCTGGGCTGGATTTAATGCCAACGATGGCTTTATGCTGGGGCTGGCTATACACAACAGACATTTGGCCGCTTCTAAAATTGAGTGGGGCATCATGCCGGGCTATGGTTTCGGCAGTGAGGAGGTGGTTGGTTTAGCTGGACTCAGGTTCAGGAGTTTACGCCCTTTCCAAGGAACTCAACAACTCATCAGTCACTTAGCGATCCAGCGTTTTAGCGATCGTGAGATAAGAGGTGAAGCTTATGGCTATGACCGCTGGTCAGCCGGATTGGAACTCATTTTTGACCATCCGCCGATCACAGAACGAAAATCCAAACTGAGTCTGACTTATGTAGGCCTCAATAGGACTCGACCGGTATTTGACCCTGACGGAGAAATCACCGGACAAGATGACAACACCAACCATTTCATCGATCTACACTACCAACGGCGCCTGGCTCGCGCCATCAATCCTTCTTCCTATTCCATCAATTTAGGGTATCGAACCGCAGTAGCCGACAACCCATTCGATACCCCCACCCTACTGCTCGAGGCCGATTGGCGGAGCGAGTACGAGTACGAAAGAGGTAAGTCGCTGAAGTGGCGTTTGTATGGCGCTTATTTTTTGGTCAATGACTTCAGAGAACGCAATGTGAGCAATGAGTTTCGGCTGGCGCTCATTGACAATGCCGCAGCCGATTATCGCTACGAAGACTATTACCTGGGCAGGGGACAAACCGGGTTTTACGAGCAGCAACTAGAGCTTCGTCAGGGCGGTATGCGTGCGCCGGTTAGTGGGGCTTTCAGCCTGGGCCGCAGCAATGATTACCTCGTCGCCTTCAATCTGGATAGCGACCTGCCAGTTGCTCCGGCCGGGTTCCCCCTTGGTATCTACTTAGATGGTGGTGCCTACGGTCTAAGTCCCATTCAACGCGGGCAGGTAGAAGGATTTCAGTGGGCAGGCGGTCTGGCGCTCAATCTGATCGATGGAGCTGTTGGTATCTATCTTCCTGTTGTAGGCAGTCCCGAAATACGAGATCGGATCACCGAGCGAGGCAGTATTTTAGACCGTCTGGTCTTTAGGCTGAGTTTGAGCAAGCTGGCGCCCTGGAAGTTGATTGATAAACAATCTTACTGATACCCTAGCACTACTCAACTTTTCTCCCTAATTTTGCGATCCTCTTAGCTCAGGTGGTGGAATTGGTAGACACGCTAGCTTGAGGGGCTAGTGGCCGCAAGGCCGTGCAGGTTCGAGTCCTGTTCTGAGCACAATTGTCTAATCGCCGCTGAAAACAATGTTTCCAGCGGCGATTGTCGTTTACCCAATTTCCCGCTATTTGGCCTATATTGTCGTCACCTAGCTAGACGAATATGATATACCAAGGCCTGGAAGAGGCGAGAGCAAGGGGTCGGAAGCAGCTTGCCGTATTAATTGATCCGGATTGCACCAATAGAGATGCCATTCAAGCCATGGCCAATCATGCGCAAAATGACCTGATCGACTACTTTTTCTGGGGCGGTAGTTTGGTACAACAACCACAAGTCGATTATTACCTCTCGTTACTCAAGGCCTTGACTGACAAGCCGGTCATTCTATTTCCCGGCAGCCAGTATCAACTCAATGACAAAGCCGATGGGCTGCTGCTTTTATCGCTCATTTCGGGAAGAAACCCCGAGTTGCTGATTGGCCAACATGTGCAGTGTGCAGCCAGAATTAAGCGTTCTTCGCTAGAAGTCATGCCCACAGGCTATATGCTGATCGATGGCGGAGCTCCTACTTCGGTGAGCTACATGAGCCAGACTAAACCCATCCCCGCAGACAAGCCAGCCATAGCAGCTGCTACTGCACTGGCAGGTAGTCTACTTGGGCTAAAGCTTATCTACCTGGATGCGGGTAGTGGAGCAGCCAGGGCTATTTCTCCGGCTACCATAGAAGCTGTTCGAGCCGAGGTAGACCTCCCCATTTTCGTGGGTGGAGGCATCCGCGATCTGGCCACTGCGGCGGCTACACTGGAGGCGGGGGCTGACCTGATTGTAGTTGGAAATGGGTTGGAAGATAAGCCCGACTGGTTGCCTGAGCTGGCACATACGGTCAAATCGGTTAGTAAACAATCTCGCGTAGTGGGTACCGCACCATCGGGGCGTGGTCTATAGACATGACAGCGACAGCCTGGGCGCTAAACAATAGTGGCTTGTAAATACGACGAAGCCCTTTGCAGGTTGAAAAGGAAAAGCTCACCCTAAAACAGCGAAACGTATCCAAAGTGGACCTTGGGTGCGCCAAGGTCAATCCTTTCTCCGGTTCGGCGCCCAAGTGCCAGACTAAAGGCGAATACCCCGGCCCGGGTTTCAAAATTTATACCCGCACCAAATCCTAGTGGAAAGTCGGCATCTAACTCTGGCTCGGCTGCCGTACGCGCATCGATATAAGCCCAATCGCCAAATCCATATAAAAAGGCTTGTCCCCCGAGTGGTAGCCGCCATTCTAAAGTAGCCAGTGCAAATCGGGACGCAAATATCTGTTGCTCATTAAAGCCCCTCAGTAATTGTGCGCCACCCAGTCGGTACTGTTCACTGGGATAAACCTCTGCTTCTCCGAGTAAAGCGCCAGCCCGCAGTGCGCCATAAATAACTGTGCCCCAGGGCCCCGGTCTGTATAGCAGTAAATCGGTTTCTAGCTGTATGGTACTTCCGCGGGTTTGAAGGCTATCATATAACTCGCCCAATCCCAGTTCTTCAATACGCCCATTTCTTCTAATTCGTCTGGTGCCTGCGGCTATACTCAAACTCAGATCTTCACCGCGACGAGGAGCAAACCGGCGATCGAGCAACCTTCGGTTCAGCTTAAACCCAAAGAGGTTTCGCCTCAAATCGAGCGTATCGGGCAAGCGCTGGCTAGCTAATAATTGCTGAGCGTTGATACCGAGCAGGTTGGTTCGCCTGTTGACCCAGAAGACTTGAACTTGATTATCAGCCTGCCAGCGATAGGCTCCGCCAATTCGCCAACCCAGATTAATGAATTGGGTGTCTCGCCGAAAGATTTCCGTTCCCAAATTGAGATCGAACGGAAGATCTAGCGGATAGGGGAACTCCAGTTGTACGTCCAGCTCCTGAGTTCTGGGCTGAAGCTGCTCAAAGCGCACGGCTATCCGCTCGCCGGTACCAAGTCCGTTTTGTAGCTCCGCATTCACCTCACCCGTAATGAGTAGACCACCCTCAGGGGTAGCATTGGGTAGCACGCCGATCACAAAGTCGAATCGGCTGGCGGGCTTGCGGTCTATGGGAAGCTCTATGATAGCCTGATCGCTTTGAAAGCTGATCTTTGGCGAGCCCTTCAACTGAAGATAGGGCAGTTGCCTCAGCAAATCAGGAAGGCGCCTGATGCGACGCTCATTATAAACCGTTCCTTCTTGCAAGCCCAGATACCGCTCTAAAAATCGCGCTTTTACCCGCGCACTTTCCGGAATGCGCAACTCGCCGATCGTAATCAATGGACCAGTATCTAAACTGATATCTGCCGACAAGCGCCCAGGTGCCGACCACAAAACACTTCCAAGCCCGACAGATGCAAATGGATAACCATCTCGAGCGGCAAAAACAACCAGGCTGTCTCGCAATTCCACCCAGGCGTTGTGATCGAGCACCCGATTCCTGAAGTTTCGCCGCCTATAACCAGATCTTTGAAGCCAAGACCTGGGAATACTATCGATACCCAATCGCTCCCACTTGTAGGCCGGCCCTTTATACAGTTCCGTTTTCCAGGTTACAGAATCAAGCTGGTAAAGCGAATCGACTGATGCCTCCCAGTGAGCTTCCAGACGCTGCTCTTCAATCCAGGTTTGAAGGAAGTTGTATATACCGGATGTATCCTCGAATGAAACATTCTGCTCTTTAAGCTCAAAGTCTTCACCCTCCACAAACAACTCTATCTGACCTACAAGGGCATTTCCACTCGCAATGACAGCAAGTGCACACACAACAACGCGGAGGTAGAGAATCATCGGCTAAAAGAACGAATATAGGTTCGATAAATTCTATGGGTCTGTTCCAGAAAACTCAAGTTTCGGGTTAAAGAATGTCTTAATATAACATTCCAAACAACCAGAGCGGAATCCGATTCTTCTGATGTGAGAATTCTCGATCAACAACTGCATAGTGATGTTCCTCTTCTCCAATCTGAGTTAGCGTCTTGTTTCTACCTCCTACTTCAAATAAGAAGTCATTAGATCGAGTTTGCAATAGAAAGTCTCCTTTCTTTGGCAGTCTGACCTCAGGAGGTAATAGGTGATTCTCATATGTCAAATAACGCAACTGATTGAGAAAGAAAGTCTCCCTGAGCGTCCCTAAATTACTCGAGTGTGGAGAAAGTGCATATAGGAGATTGGTGTTGTTTAGATACAACTTATCTGGTTTCGCTAGCGTAGATACACCCTTACCTGCTTTCCGAAGAGAAATAGTAAGATCGGCACGATCGAGTATGTCTAGATATCTGACTAGTGTCGCTCGATTTATACCGAGTCTTGAAGCTAGCTTGCTTGTATTTGGTGTAAAAGGGGCAGAAGATGCTATTGCAAAAAGCAACCTACCTAACGCTTGATATGGTGCTGTACCCTGATCGATCACTTTAGGTAAGTCAGCCTCTAGCACCAACTCTATCATGCTATTTAACTTGGCCAAGTATCCCTGAGGCTCATGAAGGTAAATTGGGTAGTAGCCAAACTTGTAATAATCTGAAAGCTTTGCTATTGGTTTTAACTTATAGTCACCAATAAGTTCATTGGCCAACTTATCATGGTCGTTTAATATTTCTTTCAGACTTAGTATTGGGAGTGTTTTCTTCTCCGACAACCACAAGTATTCCCTAAATGATAGACCTGGAATACGATGCTGCAATACTCTACGAGATAGATCAGCCTTTTCCTTTAATATCCTGATCGCCGATGAACCAGTGAAAGTTAGCTTTAGCTCCCTGTGATACAGATCATAAGCTTGCTTGATTTCCTGCGCCCAACTACCATAGCCATACCTGTGCACTTCGTCAATAAAAAGGTACTTACCACCTCCTTCGACGAATTGGCGAATGAAGTCCTGAAGTCGATATTCCTGAAAGTAGAGATCGCCCAATTCTATGTAAAGAGACTCATGAGGAGGAAGTCCTAATTGTATGATGCGTTGTAGAAGAAGAGTCGTTTTCCCTACGCCTCTACTGCCCAAAAGAGCATTAAATGGATTTTCCCAGGCTATATGCTCTGACAGAGGACGGGATTTAAGATTTTCTACCGTCCTGAGCATGGATTGGTGACGATCAAAGAGGTATTGCATATTTAAATCGTTCTCGAAAAGGAACGTTTAAATCATTTTATTGTTCTTAAACCAGAACAATATTTATTTCACATGTTCCTCCCTCTAACCATATTGGCCACCCAGCTTAGCACCAGCATAATGGTCAGCAAACCCGCTACCCGACCAATTTGATCTCCGCGCTTCACATACCAGGTAATCTCCTCCCGTAGCTGGACCTCACCTTTCAGATAGCCCATTTTATTGTACTCCGTTCTGGAAGTCACATCTCCACGAGCATTGATGAAGGCACAGTGCCCAAGATTGGCCGCCCTGGCCATAGCCCTCCGCGTTTCTATAGCCCGGAGGCTGTGAATCCACAAATGCTGTTTATGGCCAGGCGTATTATCCCACCAGCCATCATTGGTCATGATAAATGCTGCCTGCGCTTCTCCTTCAGTAATGTAATCGGTGAAATACTCGCCAAAGACACCTTCATAGCAAATGACTGGCGCAATCCGAGCTACCCCTTCCAGTGAGTTTCGCTCCTCCTGAGTGCCGAACCCGCCCAGACTGATGGCGGTCGATTCTAAGATTGGCCGAAGAAAACCCAGTGCCTTTGAAAACGGTAGACTCTCAGCTCCTGGAACAAAGACACCCTTCCTGTAGGTCTGCGGCCTTAGATCGTAGGTTCCAATCTGAATGGCGGCGTTCAGGGCTTCGTATGCGCGATCGCCGGAGTAGCGAACAGCCGGAGTAACAAACTCGTCGGGCCTGAATTCGTAAAACCCACTAAAGCCGGTAAACAGATATCGAAACTTATCGGTCGGCAGCAGATTCAATAGTCGGTTAAAACTACCTTCCTCCAGTGGTCGATTCTCGCGTATGCGCCCAAAAGATGTTTCGGGCAATAAGAAATAGTCGATGACATCTTCGCTTTCAGCGAGGGCTCGTCCCATCAAAAACCCGGCTGTATCGACGGCTGCGCGCTGAGATCCGGCTCCAAATTTTTCGAAATGCGGCTCGGCATTCAAATTCACTGCTACTACCGAGACCGATGTTCCTGATTGGGTGTCTACAGACCGATAAATGAGCAGACTAACGACCTGCGGAAGTACAAATAAAGCAAACAGCCCCACTTTACTCCATACCGGTTTTATCCTTTGGGGGACTGCCGCGGGTTGAAGCTTTGCTGCGTCCCGGTTTGAGTAAACTACTGTAAAAAGCAAGTAGTTAAACAGCAATATCCACAAACTTCCCCCTCCTGTGCCGGTATACTCGTACCATTGAGCCATCCAGGGGTTTTGGGCCAGGCCATTTCCCATATCCAGCCAGGGCCAGCTCAGATCCCATCGATAATGCAGGTATTCAAAGGTGAGCCAGGGCGCTATAAATGCAAGTCCCGACACTTTGGGCAGCCGCCTGCTGACTCGGTCAAACAGCAACCACGGCAAGGCCATAAGTAGCGGATTGACTAAGACGGGAAATAATCCGGCTACTAAGCCCGTATTGGAAACCCACCAGGTGGAGATGATATTAAACAGCAGGAAAGCTGCATACCCAAAGCCAAATACGCGAAGGCCACTGGCTTCTTGCTGAGCCAACCGCCTTTGGAGCAACAATAGTGGGACCCAGGCCACAAATAGAAGAATGGGGTAAGGAAGATAGCCCGGATAACCCAGGCCCAACAGCAATCCGCCCAATAGCGCCAACATCCGGTTTTTATCGCCCGAGGGTGTCATCCGGCTCGGACGTCTGGACAGGATGAGCTGCCACCCGATAAAAAGTCCCAGAAAAAGGACCAGCGGTCGCCAGCCCCACAACAACTCTGCCTGAAAGCGCAAATACATGCTTGCGGCCGCAATTAAACTCAGCAAAATGAAAACCAAACCGCCTCGCAGGCGATAAGAAGAGGAGAGTTGTGCCATATGGCCAAAAATGCGACATTTAATCAAACTTAAAAAGCCCAACCAATGGATAGATTGTACATAGCGGCCACCAGCCAACATGTAGGTAAAACCACAAGCACCCTGGGGTTGATGGCGGCCATAAAAGAGCGCGGCATCAATGTTGGATACTGCAAGCCCGTCGGGCAGCAATTCGTAGATCTGGGGGAATTGAAAGTAGACAAAGATGCCCTCCTATTCGCACGAAGCAACAACTTTGAACTAAAGGCGGAATGGCACAGCCCGGTTATCATTGGCCGTGGGGTAACTAGTCAGTACCTGGAAGACCCAGGTCAGTTTGACTTTCCCTCTGCCATACAGAAGGCGAGTAGGCATCTGCAGTCTACCTACGACACAATCGTCTATGAAGGAACCGGGCACCCTGGTGTGGGAAGTGTTTGTGATGTCAGTAATGCACAAGTAGCTCAGTTGCTCTCTGCTCCTGTCGTTATGGTAGTGGAAGGAGGCATTGGCAAGACCATAGATATGCTCAACATGAATCTTGCTTTGTTTAGAGAGCGTCGGGTTCCGGTGCGGGGAGTCATCCTGAATAAGGTCTTGCCTAAGAAGATCGATAAAGTCAGGAAATACGTTGGCAAATACCTCGACAAAATCGGCATCCCACTGCTGGGTGTATTACCATACGACAAAAGCCTCTCAAGCCCAATTATGGCCACCATCAGGCATGCGGTAAGAGGAGTGACCCTCATCAATAAAGATCGCCTGGACAACCGCGCTGAAAACATAGCCAGTGGGGTGCTTTTACAACAGGAAGAATTGCGAGCACAGCCAAACTCGGTTATCGTGACAGGCTGGTCGCGATTAGAAAATACATTGGAGAATGTGGCCAATCAAATTGAGCAGAATAAGCTCCCTGAAGATATTCTGTCCGGGGTTGTGGTTACTGTGCGCGAGCACGAAATGCTGAAGTCAGAGCTGGAAGAAATCATTCCACACCGCGAATTTCTTGATAAGCACAAAATACCACTGATCGTTACAGATATGGATTCCTATGCAGCAGCTGTTAAAATCAACCGTATGGAAGTCAAGATCAACCTGCGTACCCCCTGGAAGATCAGGCGCGCCATTGAGTTGGTCAAAGAGCATGTTGACCTCAGCAGCCTTTTTGCATAAAATGAAAGAGCCCGTGAAATGCTGCATTTCACGGGCTCCTGAAGAGTAAATAGGTAGGAATTACTTGTCGCTCTTGGCGAAGCGGCTCTTACCAAATTTCTTGTTGAACTTATCGATACGACCAGCGGTGTCAACAAACTTCATCTTGCCAGTAAAGAACGGGTGAGACAAGTTTGAAATCTCCAGCTTGATAAGCGGATACTCATTGCCATCTTCCCAAGTGATGGTATCACGAGAGTTGGCACATGAACGCCCCAGCCAAGACTCATTAGCAGAAATGTCCTGGAAGATAACGGTGCGATACTGTTCGGGATGGATATCCTTTTTCATTGCCTATTTCTTTTGGGAGCGCAAAGATAGGAAGATTCGCGAAAAGAACCAAGAGCAGAAAAAGTTTAGTAAGATTGTAGACTCGATCTACAAGCATTTGAGGAAGGCAGAAATGATCAACTAGAATCTTGACTTTTCCACTCATCCTTTGAGATGATCGCAACAGCGATAAAGCCGAAAATGGCTCCGCCCAAGTGTGCAAAATGTGCGATGTTATCCCATTCAAAGTTGTTCACGCCCAGAAATAGCTCTATGACCATATAGATCGGGACAAAGTATTTAGCCTTAATCGGTACAGGAAAGAAAATGAGCCTCAACTCAGTATTGGGAAAATAGTAAGCAAATGCAGCTAGTACACCCATAATAGCTCCAGATGCTCCAACGATGGCTCGGTTCAAATCTAAATTGACTTCACTGAGATAGGCATCAACGTAATTCCTGTTACTTGTCAATAGTTCGGCTCCTTGAGTTTGCATTTGAGAGATAACTTCTTGGGGCACATCAGATAGCTGAAACCACACTACCCCCATATGTAACAAAAAGGCTCCAAGGGCTGAAAAGAAGTATAAGAACAAGTATTGATTTCCGGCAATCTTATTCTCTACTGCACTCCCAAAAACTACAAGTGCGTACATATTAAATAGCAAATGAGTAAGGCCCGAATGCATAAATATATGTGTAGCAATCTGGTGCGGTTGAAATAACGGGCTTTCAAAGTAATACAGAGCAAGCAGCCGATTCAGGCTGGGAAAAATCTGTACTACGATGAACATTACAACATTAGTTACGAGTAATACCCTAGTGATTTTGGGTATGGACTCTAAAAAATTGTTATTCATTTCTAGTACAAATGATCATTCTAGCTTAATTCCTCTGCCTCAGCTGCTGCAACTATGGCTTCAGCAATGGCGTAATCGGCTTCTACCAAAGCAGCCTCTACCATTTGAATACAAGCTAGTGCATAGTCTTCTGCCCGCTCTGCTCTTTTGGCTGCTCTCTTTGCATTTCTATCCGCTTTATACTCTGCAACACTTGCCTGCATCTCTTCTTTTTTATCCATAGCCCTGGCTCGAGCATCCTCAAAATAAGATTTCACCTTATCTAGCTGGCCACTCATTTTCTCTTTACTTTCTTCGGCAGATGCCTTCGCTCTTTCTCTACTCTGCTCCATTTTGGCCTTGGTCTCATCTAGAAGAGTTTGGAACTTTTCCTTAATGTCAGTTAGTTTAGACGCCATAATTATTCTGTTGTTTTTAAAAGAAGAAATAGCAATTCTTATCTAAAATCACCATGTTCTCACGTTAATATGTATGCGAACATAAAGGTGAAAGAGCGAATACGCATTAATACAGATTAAGAAAAAACAATACTTGCACGCCACCCTATTCTCAAACACCGAACAGCCAATGCATAGAAGCCAAAATACTTTCACGTAGCTTTTGAAACCAGAAACGAGAAAGAAAGAGATGACAGACAGAGAAAGGTGTGTCCAAAACCATATTTTTACGTCATACCACAGAACTAAAGAAAACATACATGTTGGATCAACTCCTTTCCGGCTTACAGAGCCAATTCACTTCATCACTAACAGGCCAAACGGAACTCAATGCCGAGCAGGCTACCGGATTATTTCCAGTTGCTAAGGATGCCATCACCAGCGGAATTACCGGTGCAGTTGCCGGCGGCAATGTTGGTGGTGTCTTAGACATGCTCAAAGGTGCAGTAGGTATGGGGCAAAGCAGCAGTGGCGGCGGACTTGCTGACCTGGCTCAAAATATGGTATACAAAAGCATCGCAGGCAACTTTATCAACAAAGCAACTTCGAGCCTGGGCCTATCCGAAGGTCTGGCTAGTCAAGTATCGGGCTTAGCCTTGCCCATGATCCTCAACAAATTGGGTGGTGCGGCTCAAAGCCATGGAGACACCGACGACATAGACGAAGGTAGCGTCATGGGCGCCCTTGGTCTCGATGCCGGAGGACTCTTGAACAAAGCTAAAGACTTGCTCGGCGGCAGCGGTCTCGGCAATCTTTTCGGATAGACAGATACAGATGGGCGTTCAATTACTTGATGTGATTGAACGCCCATACTAACTATTGCAGCCTGAACCTGACCGGCAAGTTGAACTGCACCCGAACTGGACGCCCACCCTGGTTGCCGGGAATCCAACGAATGTCTTGAGTCTGCATAAGTGTTACTACACGCTCGGCTTCCTCTCCCAAACCTGCGCCGGGATCTCTGAGTAGCTCTATCTCAGTCACACGTCCATCTTTTTCAATCACAAACCTGATAACGGCTGTCCCTGACTGGCCGATATCTAGAGCTAGTGAAGGGTATCGAATTTGCCCATTTACGAAAGTCAGCAGCTTAGCCTCAGCACAAGCTTTTTGCTCATCATATGGGATATTCTGTTCACAACCTGGGAAAAGAGGCATTCGCTCCACAATGATAAACGGGTCATCAGGTTCTTCTGGCATAGGAGGTGGTGGAAGGTAAGCCGGCTCGGAAGGTGGTGCCGGAGGAGCTGGAGCAGGCGGAGGCTCATTCAACACCAGATCGTCAAAAGACTGAGAAGGAGGCGGAGGCGGATCCTCGATTAAGTCTTCAGGCTCAACCTCGTCAATAATGGGTGGCTGCGGCGGAGGTGGTGGAGGTGCGGCCGGCGGAGTAATAGGCGGGAGGTCTAAGGTTAATATCTCACCAGCATCTGCGTACTGATATAAATCTGACTGAGCATCCGTTTTTTCCCACGAAATGGCCAGCAAGCAGCAGCTGGCAGCTACGAATAAGCCGTAGGAGAAAAAGGTCTTGCCCAGCGCAAAGACCTGTAGCGGCTTGTATTTCGTCCGGTTCTGAATGGCTTCCAGACGGTCTTTATCTGCGGCCGATGAAAATGCTCCTTGCAGACCCAACGAAGATCGTCTGCTATGAAACTCTCTACGCAGGAATAGAATGAGGAATAAGGTAAGTGCGAATAGCCCAAGCATAGCAGTGGTGACCACCCACCCGGGCAGGGCGATGTTGAATGGCATAGCAATAGAATTTGTGAAAGGGAGGCTGTAAAAGTCAGCTCTCTAGCGGTTGATGGTATGCCTATAAGATGAAGAAAGAAGTGCTTTTGGTGGTCGTAGATGAGCTTTTGCAAGAAAAATTACTCGCCATAGCTTTCTCTGGTCAACCCTAGTCTAACCAGGTCTACCAGTGTTCCTCCAGATCTTCTGAATTCATTGCGCAAGTCGCCCTCTCGCTGAAAACCTACCCGACGAGCTACCCGCTGGCTGGCAAAATTATCAGCCAGGGTTGTCAGGTAAAGTTTCTCCAATTCCAACTCCAGGAAGGCAAATCGCACTACCCTGGCCAGCACCTCTGTCATGATTCCATTACCCGTGAATTCCCGATCGAGAAAATAACTGATCTCGCCTATAGGCACATCCCAGTCTATATGAAAAATATGAACGTATCCGATCATATGGGTACTCTCATTTTCCCATATTCCAAAAGTGTATTCCTGCTGCAACAACCAGTCTGAAATCCGATGACGCACAAAAGCTTCTGCCATTTCGGGTCCATCTATAGCTTTGACCAAATGTGGGAAATGATCAGATAGATTTGTCTGATTATTCTGAATCAGGTGGTGAAAAGGCTTACCGTCACCTTCGCGAAATCGACGAATAACGCAGCGAGGCGTCAACAAAGCAGTATCTACGGTATAAAGGCGGGGATCCATTATTGGGTGTACAACTTAGATGGTGAGTTTGTTGAAAACAAAAGAGGCCGACGCAAAGCATCGACCTCTTTTGATGATTTAGGAAGTTATTTTCTATTCCAGGCGGAATCGGACCGGCAGGTTAAACTGTACCCTTACCGGGCGGCCGCCCTGCTGGCCGGGTACCCACTTAAGGCCTTGAGAAGCCATGAGGTTGACCACTCTAAGGGCTTCGTCACCAGTCTTGGCACCTGGGTCACGAACTACTGTAGCGTCCTTAACTGACCCATCTTTTTCTACAACGAAGCTGATTACAGCCATGCCTTCCACACCGTTTTCACGGGCGATTGCCGGATAGCGAATATTGCCGTAGATGAATTCGAGCATCTTCTGCTCAGCACAAGCTTTCTTTTCATCATATGGCATGCTTTCTGCACAGCCGGGGAAAAGTGGCATTTGCTCTACCACGCGGAAGATTTCATCCTCTGCTGGTGGTGGGGGTGGCGGAGGAGGTGGTGGCGGAGGGGGTGCTGATGGAGCAGGAGGCGCCGGAGGTGGGGGCGCGTTCTCTACTTTATCATCAAAGGTTTGAGAAGGTGGTGGGGGTGGATCTTCGATGAGTTCCTCTGGCTCCACCTCTTCGATAACCGGTGGGGGTGGCGGAGGTGGGGGTGGTGGAGGTGGCGCAGTACGAGGGGGAAGTTCGACTTCCAACATATCGAGTTCGAGTGCACCATCAGGGATATCGATCTTGTCCTCATATTGCTCCCAGGCCAGGGCGCATAGAGACAAACCAGCTGCTAAAGCCAAACCAAAGGTGAAAAACGTATTGCTCAGGCTAAAGACATTGAGCTGCTCATATTTTGTGCGGTTCTGCAGAGCAGCTGCACGAGAGGCACTCGCTTCTTCCTTGAAGGCACCGTCCATGGCTTGCTTGGTCCGCTTGCTGTGGTAGACATCTCTTAAATAAAAGATCATGCCCACTATCAGAGCGACCATCCCAACTAAGATGACGCCTACTAGCCAACCAGGTAAGGCAATGTCAAAATTCATGATTAAATATTAAGTTGTTTTCGATACATTTAAATAGCGCAAAAGCACTATTGCCAGTAAAGCGCCCAGCCCATTAGCTAGCATATCAGCCAGTTCAAAGGCACGGCCTTGGCCCATCCAGGCTTGAAGTACCTCCATGCTGGCTCCATAAACTGTAGCTAGCACAAAGGCCCACAAGTACGCCCATTTGGTCATCGGCCTCAAGAGCCAGGACAATAATACGGCAAAAACCCCATAAAACAAGGCGTGCGCTGCTTTGTCAGGAGAGGCCAGATCTGTCCAGAAAGGCAACTTTGGCAAATTGCCTTTGGGTAAGGTAGACGCAATCAGCAAAATGAGCGCCCACCCCAGGGCTGCCAGCCATTGCCAGCGACGCTTATGGTGGTTAGATGCCAAGTATATATACTTTGGTGGTTCCCCACTCGAATTTTTTTTAGCTGATCTCTGCTTCATAGGCTTCAGCACTGAGCAAACCCTCTATTTCACCGGGGTCTGAAGGCTTCACCTTGGCAATCCACCCGTCTCCGTATGGATCTTCGTTGATGGTCTCAGGGCTATCTTCAAGCGCCCCGTTAAATTCCAGTACTTCACCGCTTATGGGCATGAAAAGATCACTAGTCGTTTTGACGGCTTCTACTATACCGAAGACCTCACCCGATGCCAGATTTTCTCCAACCGTTTCTACCTCGACATACACGATATCAGATAGCTCCTGCTGGGCAAAGTCGGTTATGCCTATTACCGCAACGCCGTCTTCATTTACGCGAATCCATTCGTGATCAGAAGTGTATCGACAATCGCCAGGTATCTTGCTCATAAATATTTATTTGTCTTGCTTGTTATGCTTTATGCTTGCTCGGCCACGAATGACTTCACCCAATCACTTCCAACTGACTTAGGCCGCTCGATAGGCATGCCCAGTGCTCGGCTCCAGCATCCAGCGGCCAATACACCTAGAGCTCGGCTGACGCCGAACAGTACGGTATAATAGCTGAATTCCTTGACGCCATAGTGCATCAGTAGCGCACCAGAGTGTGCATCAACATTGGGCCACGGATTCTTCACCTTACCCAGGCTTTTCAGAATATCAGGTACGACATCGAATATGTTCCAGACCGTTTCCACAATGGGATCTCCCTTGATATAAGCCTCAGCAAATACCTTCTGAGCGGTAAATCGAGGATCTGGCTGACGGAGGACTGCATGGCCATATCCTGGAATTACCTTACCGGCATCCAGGGTGTCTTTTACATATTGAGCAATCTGCTCTTTTGTAGGCGCATTGGTACCCAGGCTTTCTGTCATTTCGAGTATCCACCTGATGACTTCCTGATTAGCCAAACCGTGTAGTGGGCCTGCCAGTGCGTTCATCCCCGCAGCGAAACTCAGATACGGATCGCTCAAAGTCGAACCGACCAGGTGAGTAGTGTGGGCTGATGCATTACCTCCCTCGTGATCCGCATGAATGGTCAGATACAATCGCATCAGACTCTGGAAATCAGGGTCCTCATTACCCAGCATCTGAGCAAAGTTCGCTGCCCAGTCCAGGGTGTGGTCAGGCGCGATATGCTGGCCATTGTGGAAAGTGCGCCGGTAGATGTATGCGGCAATCCTGGGCAGCCTGGCCAATAGATTCATCGTATCCTCATAGTAGGCATCCCAGTATTCGGTCTTCTGCATACCCTCGGCATACCTGCGCATGAATACGCTGTCTTTCTGCATGGCCATAACACCAACCGAAAACTGAGTCATGGGGTGGGTATCCATGGGAAGCGCATCGAGTACCTCCAGGGTTCCTTCCGGCAACTCAGACCGTCGTACCCATTCTCCGGCCAACCAGTCTACTTCGCCCTCTGTGGGCACATTCCCGGTCAGCATCAGCCAAAACAATCCTTCCGGCTTGGGCTCGCCCTGTGGGCCGGCAGGCAGCTGCTTCTTCAGCTCCGGGATGGTATAACCACGAAACCTTATACCTTCAATGGCATCTAAGTTGCTGGTTTCCCACAGCATCATTTTGACTCCACGAGCACCGCCAAGTACCTGCTTTACTGTTACCTCCCCAACTGGAAGGTCGCCGTGTTCTTTATTTATAGCCCTGAGTTCCTGAAATAATGCAAGGGCACGATCGGCAAATAATTTTTTAAGAGGATCCATTATTGAGGTTAGCGACCTTGGTACCTCGAGCCTCTTTTTCAAGAAAGATGGCTGTTTTGGTTAGGACTTCCGCAGGTCGGATGTTTAAGAATAAATGGTTTTAATAGCGTTCCAACATGAGTAATCTAGCCGCCTTTGGTTCATGACCAGCAGCTACCAGCTCGCGGACGAGCTCCGTCTCTGCTTTGCGTTGGTCCCTGAGCTCCGCATCGTGAATATCAAACTGGTCGGGCTTGTCTAGAATCAGCCTGATGCTGGTCAGTTCGCCAAAATAAATGGCCCGCCGCTTATTCCAGTAAAGCTCGGTATCTTGAATGGTAAATGCTTCCAGGCTACTGAGGTTGCTTTCTCGCTGATCGATGATTCTGTCAATTTCTGCTGCCTGTGACTCGTCCAAATCATAGTGGCTTACGAGCTCATCTTTTGTCATGTAGGGACTGTCAGCATTTAGCTGCTGGGCAGTAGCCGTGTAGTTGGCTCCAAGCAAAATGACAAATAGGAGTAGCAGATGATTCATCTTTCAGTACTTATTTACGCTGGGTCGCAATTTACGTAGAAGAACTGGTAATCTATTGTGCCTATACGACAATTGTATCCAGCCATAAATCTGCAAGCTATCTAGGATTGATTCTTGTTGCGTTCATCAAGCAGCTTTCGCCTTAAATCTTGCTCGATAGCAAGCCTTTGCTTGCGAGAATCATTTAGTTCTCCAGTCAGTTTTTCAATTTTTTCCCTGGCCTCTTTGGCACTTGACACCGCCAAACGAGTCCGCCCCAATAAGATAAACAGCAATATTCCCAAGCCCGCTATTAAGCCCCAGACAATAGTATGGTAAGCTGCTTTGGACAAAGACAAGCCAAACAAAGAAATGCTGTCCTTTTCCCCATTCAAAGATTCGATTTCCTGATTCAATGCTGTTATTTCCTCCGTTCGCTCGCCTATTGTTGCAGCCTGATCTTCAATAGTGGCGGCCAGATCTGCCTCCTTACTGGTACTAGCAGCAAGACTATCTGTTAAGTGGGTTTGAAAAGCAGACAACCACACGCGCTCAATCACTCTGTATTGTTGATATCTGCCAGACTCATCTACCAACAATTGGTACTGCTCGGTGAGTGGTAAGTTACCATTGTCTGTTGGGTTACCGGATTGAGCAAATGAAGAAGCAAATAAGGACAGTAAGACAAGGGTAATGAGAGATCTAAACGACATAAGGACAATTCAGCTAGGATTCGTTTTGGTTGGTGGTCGGCAAAACTACCATAAAAACCGGTTTTGGCAGGTCACGATTGTTCCTTTCCTTCAAATATTGAAACTATCCGTATTATTCGATCCTAAACCAATCTATCTATGGATCAGACAATAAATCGGAAGCGGTTATTCTATGGGGCCTGTCTCGCCTTACTAGTTACTTCTATGACTTTTGCCTTTCGCGTAGTATTCGACAGCGAATTTGGCCCTAATGGATATGGATATGCTTTAGAGGAAGTCGGATGGGCCTTTTTGCCTGCCTTTTGGGGGTTTACTGCAGCTATGATGATTGGTGGCCCGCTAGCAGATCGATTTGGTTTAAAGACTATTGCCAGGATGGCTTTTGCAGCTCATGTGGTGGGCATTATTGTTACCATACTGTCTAAAGATATTACGACCCTGTTCATCGCTACCTGCTTTATTGGGTTGGGTAATGGATTTGTAGAAGCCGCTTTTAATCCGATGGTGGCTTCCCTATATCCAAAGGAGAAAACGAAAATGCTCAACCGATTTCACGTCTGGTTTCCAGCAGGCATTCTAATTGGTGGCTCACTTGCATTTGTCATGGTCGACAATATGGGCATTAGTTGGCAAATACTCATGGCCACTCTGTTTATCCCGACAGCCATTTATGGTTATATGATTTTCAATGAGCGCTTCCCCGTTACAGAGCGCGTGAGTATGGGCATTAGTGAAGGTAAAATGTGGGCTAGCCTGGCCACCCCACTCTACCTATTTATTGGATTCTGTATGCTGTTGACAGCAGCCACTGAATTGGGTACCAATCAAAGGATCGGCGCTATACTCGGCAACACGGGAACATCGGCCATTCTCGTATTAGCATTTATCAATGGCATAATGGCACTCGGCAGGCTATTTGGTGGTGACCTGGTACATCGTATAAGTATTCCTGTTGTCTTATTTGCATCAGCTATAATTAGTGCCGTAGGGCTTTATATGATGTCGATCTCAACGGGAGGGATGTTGTGGTTTTCTGCAGCCATTTTTGCTGTAGGTATCACTTTCTTCTGGCCAAATATGCTCGGATTTATTGCAGAGTATATTCCAGAAAGTGGTGCGCTTGGCCTTTCGGTTATGGGTGGATTAGGAATGCTATCTGCAGGCGTAGCCCAGCCCATTATCGGTAGTATGCTCGGCGACCCAGGTGGAGAAATTGCAACAGCAGCACAAGTAGATGCCGCAGCTTCCTTTTTAGGTAATATGGCTTTACTGCCCGCCATCTTAATCGTACTATTTGGTGGACTGGTCGTCTATATGCGGAGCAGAAAAACAGAAACGGTCCTGGCCAATTAGGTTTTCCAACTACGGGAGGCCCTGAACTGTGTTCTACAGACCTCCCTAAGGGTGATTGATGACCCCTACCGGGGCCATTTAGTCGGTAGCTAAGCAGCGGCCCCGGCAGGGGTCGTCTCCGGTAGCCCGGTGTTCAAGTATCTAACAGAATGTCGAAGGATAAAGAATAAAAGCAAAGGTTCACCTGTATAAAATTTCAAGATGCCATCTTCATATAGCCGAATTATTCTGCATACAATTTTCAGTACCAAGTACAGAAGGCCAATCATCCACCCAGATGCAGAAGATAAGCTATATCGATTTTTAAGATCCAGGCTAGAGGAAAACGGCTGCATCGTTTATGAAATAAATGGAGCCTTTGATCACGTACATCTTTTGCACTCGTTGCCGCGCACGAAAACCATTGCCAAATTGATGGAAGACGCTAAGTCTTTGAGTAGTAAGTTCATGAAAGATCAAGCGCACATCCCCAGAGATTTTGAGTGGCAAATCGGATATGCTACTTTTTCTGTAGACTATCGGGACATGAGCGGTCTGCGATCTTACATCAAACGACAAAAGGAGCATCACTACGGTACAGTTGATCAATATTGGGCGAGTGTTGTCTACACATTTAAAGAGGAATTTGTCGAATTATTGGACAAATACGACTGCGAATATGATTCTGCCTTTTTGTGGGAGATAGAACCAGATTCGGGTAAATAGTCTGCTATCTACGGGAGGCCCTGAACTGTGTTCTACAGACCTCCCTAAGGGTGATTGATGACCCCTACCGGGGCCATTTAGTCGGTAGCTAAGCAGCGGCCCCGGAAGGGGTCGTCTCCGGTAGCCCGGTCTGCAAGCATCCGACAGGATGATCAGGGCCAATGGGCGAAAACAAACGATTCCCTTTCTACATCGTTATCTTAACATGGACAGTTTTGATTACGACCTCATCATCATAGGCGGTGGGCCAACCGGCATCAACGTGGCCTTAGCTGCTCATGATGCCGGACTAAAATATTTGGTCCTGGAAAAAGGCCAGCTGGTCAATAGCATTGTCAATTTCCCAGACAATATGACCTTCTTTAGCACCAGCCGTAAATTAGAAATTGGCGGTGTACCCTTCATCAGTCATACCGATAAACCAACTCGGCGAGAAGCGTTGGAATACTATCGGAGGCTGGTACAAAGCAATGTCCTGAATGTACATCTTTACGAAGCTGTGGACAGTATGACACCTTTGAGAGAAGGTTATACAATCCAGACCACTAAAGGGGAATACACCAGCCGTTATGTGACGGTAGCTACCGGGTTCTACGATACCCCCAGGTTACTGGACGTTCCGGGAGAAACACTTCCAAAAGTCAAACACTATTACGATGATGCCCATGCATACATTGGTCAAAAAGTGTTGGTCGTAGGAGCAGCCAATTCCGCCTGCGATGTTGCCCTGGAGTGCTGGGCCAAAGGAGCCGAAGTAACTATGGC